>NZ_ANOG01000030.1 GCF_000346295.1 Rhodopirellula maiorica SM1
TAGCGTTTACCGCTTTCACGATCTTGGGCCAGCCATCGCCTCTGCCACGTTTGACAGGGTTCCGCCAAGGGACAACGCCCTTGTCGAGAAACTCGATGATGCGATCTGTCACTTCCTGATAGATATCGCGTTTTTGTTTTGTCTTTGCCATGCCGCCCACCTTTTGGTGGCGGCGTTACCCTGTCGTGTTGACGTCATGGTCAGCCCCTCTCGTTTGCGTTGATCGAGAGATAGCTATGACACAGGTTGATGTGTTATGTCAAGTAAAAAACGAATAGAACTCGATCAACTAGCCGTGACAAACTGTCATTTGCAAAACATATTCATTGCGTTTTGCGGAAAAACCATGTATCCATTCAGAATGGCAAATATTCATTTTACTAAACTCGTTGTGTTTACCGTGCTCATATTTTTCCTAGCCCTTGCTTTAACGTTCGCTTTCAACACTGAACAATCAATAAATGCGACGAAACAAACGAACGAATATGGCCTGGTAGAATTTGACCGAGACGGCCATCGTTATCTTTCGATGATACGTGGCAGTTCTCGAGAGTACGTTGTAAACGTTCTAGAGTCTGGAAAAGAAACTTGGTTCCCGATGTGGCTGAATATATTGGACGGCGCAATAATTCAGTTAACGGACAGCTACATCTTGATCGTCAGCTACACCAAAGAGGATAGCCAATCCGTCGGACAACTGACTTCAACATCTGTAGTTGATCTATTCGACAGGGCAGTATTGTTTGAGCGTCCTAGTTTGTTGGTCTCAACACGTACCGGTAGTCGCGACAAAATCGTGTATTTAGATCGCGCACGGATGATTAGTTGCTCTATTGCCGATCCCTGCGAAGGTGTTCGGGTCGGCTCAATAGAGATCAAAAGCCTGGATGCCATCTCAGTCGGGCGAGCGTCAGAAATATCAGCTATCGGTTGCGAATGGGCGACTGACAGTCCGCTTAGGCAATCCAAAACGCAATGTAAAGATAATTCAAATTTGCTCTGTTTTGTGCCAAGCGAAAAGCCAATAAGCCTGCTCTCTAAGTTCTGCGAATCCTATACAGCAAAATTATCCGAGAAAATCGATTGGTACTAAGGCGACAGCAATCCCACTTACTTGGTTATTCCAAGTTCATCAAGTCTGTCCTGCGTTGGCGAGCGTCTCCTTCTTCCTTTAAAAACGTCGTCCAATTCTTCAAGCACCATTCCGCGTTTCGTAACAGCTGGAACAGAGGTAACCGCTTGCTTCGGATTCTCAGCAACCAAATCTCCTATCGGATCGACCGGCCCAATTGTTGGCCTACGTCCTACAAGTAGCTGCTTGCAGAAAGACAATGCCTCTTTTACATCATTCCTAAAGCTGCGGCGAGGAACTCCTGCGTCGTCACCCGCTCTCAGCCCAAATGGATCAGTCAGCGTGTGTGGCGAGTTGAATACATAGCCATACAAATTTGGGTCCTTCCCGCGAAACCCAATTCTGTCCTCCGACACGAACTGCCCGATACCGCTTAGGTAATAGCGAGAGCGATAGAAATTGAGTTCCGTTTCGATGTCGTATTCCCGGCCCGTAAATAGATGCCTTGCCATCGACCCAGCATCGGATTCGGAAACAACGTTTCCGAACGAGTCGTAAACCAGATGGTTGAGAATACTCCCAACATTCGCGATTACCTCACGCGTCGTTCCAAGGTGATCGGTCAACAGCCATTGCGTTTGTTCGCTCCGTTCCTGAGCGAGTACCTGATCGACTTGTGGACCGTGGAAGTAACGTACTGCCACTTGATCGTTCAGCCCGTTTACATCGAGGATGATATCTTCGCGGTCATAGACGAACCTAAGTTCGGTTTCGTTGCCCGGTATTGCAGGGTCGCTGTCGATCCGCTTTTCAATACGGCGATCTAGGGCATCGTAACGATACTCAACGTCTTGCGTGATGATGCCACCAGATGAGAAATCTGTGACGCGGATCAATCGGTTGCGATGGTCCCAGATGAACCCCCGTGCTTCACCGCTTCCGATGTTCGTGCGGCGCGTCATGTTGCCTTCGGCATCATACGCATAGCTGAACGTACCGTCGGACAACAGGCGATTTTGCGGCCCTGTGACATAGCCGTTGTCATGCCGATGGCTGGTGACGCGGTTGCCATTCGCATCATAGCTGTAGGACTCATCACCGCGATCGTCTTCCTCAGCGCGATCAGCACCCGTCAGCTGACTGCGATCGTCATAGGCATAGTCGGTAACGCCATCGATGTCGGCAATCTGCGAAATCCGACTCGACGCGTCATATTCAAAATCGTAAAACGCCAGCACTGCGTCGGCAGCGTTCGTGTGATCCAGGTCGGTCAGTCGATTAAGCTCATCGTACTGGTATTCAGTGTTCGCAACAGTTGCGTTTCGCTGCAAATCGGAATAACGGGTGATCGAATCAAACTGCCCGATCTGGTTGTAGACCAGATCGACGAGCTTATCGGAAACGTCCGATCCCGATTGATTGACCGACACGGTGCGGTCGAGAGCGTCATAGTCATAGCCCGTTGTTGTACCGGCAGCGCCGTCGATCGTGTCCGTCACCGAAACGACATTCCCGTTGTCGTCATACGCATAAGTCAGCAAGACGGGCAGAGCGCCGGGAGTGCCCGTGTTATCGACCGTTTGAACGCGGTTCAAGTCGTCATAGCTGTAGGACAGTGAGCTAAACGCATCGCTGATGCTCAGCAGGTTGCTGCTCTGGTCATATTCATAACCAATCTGATTTACAACACTTCCATCAACCGGATCAATCCAGCTTTCCGTCAGCAGCCGGTCAAGATCGTCATAGACAAACCGCGTTTCCCGCCCATTGCGGTCAATCTTTCGCGTGAGATTGTCTTGCGTGTCGTAATGGTAACGTGTTGGAGCGTTCCGCTCCTCGAACTCGATGTCAATAACGAGCGACTTACCCGCATAGAAGAATGGATTACTCAAATTGAGATTTAGTAGGTCGATTGAAATCCAATCGTCGGCGAATTCGATAATTTGATCGACATCGATAATTTCAACATCGGACTGGTCCAAGTTGACCGAGACACTTCTGATTGCAGGAATTGATTGATCCGCATCGGAGAAGAGATACATCCCGGTTCCGTCGTTCTGTATCACATCGGGAAAGATGAAGGTGATTTGATCAGTCGAAAAATCGATTGTCTCACCAAGAGTTCGCAGGGTCGATTCGCTACCGGGTCCAAACTCCACTCCATCGCCAACCGTGATCGGCGTCGAATCAACATTGCCCTCTGATCCGCGACCCAGTTCCGCAGCGTGGATTCGGAGTCCAGTAAGGCCACCCATCGCAACTGCTTCATCCGAATCTGCGAAAACCTGGACTTCTTCAGTCAAGCGGTTTCTCGCGTCATAGGCAAACCGCGTGATGTTGCCCACCGGATCAGTAAGCGAAAGCAGATTATCGTCGGCATCATACGTAAATGTTGTTGCACCACCTTCGGGATCAATCGTTTCGATCAACCGAGAACGTGTATCGTAGGTTGTTTGGGTCACGAATCCCAAAGGATCAGTCGTGGCGACCAAGTTACCTTCGGAGTCATAAGCAAAGACTGTGGTTTGATCGTGATCGTCGATGGTGCTGATTAACCGATCGCGGGAATCGTACGCATTTCGGACGGTGCTGTTTTCCGCGTCGGTGATCGTGAGCAGATTGCCAGCAACATCGTAGGTGAAGTTCGTGATCGGTGACTGCAATGGTCCGGCACCGTCAGGGTCGGCTTCGGTGATTCTTGTCAATCGATTGAGGACGTCATACGTAAACGTCGTTCGATTTCCGTTGCCGTCAACGATTGCTGTTTGGTTTCCTGTATCGTCATACTCAAAAGATTGGGTTGCTTCATCCGGAGATCCGATGGCCGAGATAATCGTCTCAAGCTGTTGGTCGCTATCGCGATACTCAAACTGCGTCACGATATCTCGTGAGTCCGTGATAGTTTGGATAAGCCCCGAAGAGGTGTAAGTGAATGTTGTGATGATGTCGTCAGTTTCGCCGTTGGTTCCATTGTCAACTGAGCCAACGACCTCGCGCGCGGACAATTGATTTCCATTTGCCGGGTCGATGTCGAATATCGTGCGATGCCCTTCGCCATCGATCGACTCGGTAAGCTGTGAAAATGTCTCCTCGTAAGCAAGCC
>NZ_ANOG01000031.1 GCF_000346295.1 Rhodopirellula maiorica SM1
GCACACGCCGACGCATCGGCAAGGACACCGTGGACGTTCCCCAGCCGCGATCAAGTCCGACACCGAGACGATTCATTGTCTGTTAATGGGTAAACAATAAGAAGCCAGCTTTGCAAGCATCATGGCCTTAGCAGACACGACTTCGAATTCGTGTCCAAGAAGATGCGACAACGCCGTGTCGCAATTTAGCTTATTCAAACACGCAGTCAGGTTGCCCCAACCCGACTGACGTGCTTGAACAAGCTACTGCTGCGAAATTCAATCCGCACTTTTCCGCTCGTCCCAAAGAACATTCGGACAAAGCTGGGTTGCCCCCCCAACTTGATCGAGATGTTTGTGGACAAGGTTCAAAGTGGGATTGATGCCCCATTCGCAACAGTCAGCGATGATTTTGGATAAGACATCGCTTTGCACACTATGATTATCGGATAATTTTTCACTCGATGCACCAATTCATTGCGATCTTTGCGGCAATCCGCAATGCAACTCCGCGCATCTGGCGTCGTAGACTTGAGTAAGTAGATTGCCAATCAATCACCGTCGTCTTCCGACGCGCAAACAATTCGATGAGCCCCTAATCCTCCACTCGCCCACCCCCTCCGCAGAGAGCGAGCAAACTAAGGGTGCAGGATTCGCGAATGCGACATTGGACATGCAAAGAAGAAGTCGAACTCCTACAATTGGGACAGCCAAGGAGCCAGCAATCGTGTCCAAGCCGATGTCAAATGCAACGCAGGTTGTATCGAATTTCTATTACCAGCGTCAGTTCAAGCAGTCCAAGGATGCGATCATCGTGTTGCGATTGCAGCCCACACTGACCCTAGTCGCTGCGAACGATCGCGCACGCCAAATGTTTGACGGACACCAAGATTGGCCTGCCAGTGGCCCCGATGATTGCCAAGATTCAACGTTCGCAGAGCAGATCCTCGTGATGACAGGCATCGTTGATGACGCCCAATCCAGCCCCCAACAGCGTCAATGCGAACTGGGATGGATCCAGTGGGATCCTTTCCAATACGAGAATACAACCTATGCGGTGTTGACAATTCAATCCGGCCACGAGTCGATGACAAAGCCGCCTGCGGAGTCCGAATCGATGAACGCCATGGCAGTTGCGTATTGGCTAAAAACGTTCATCCACCAAGTCAGCCAACCGCTGCACGTGAATCAAAATACCGCAGACATCCTGCAAATCGAAGCCGAGCAGAACAAGATCGACCCGCAGTCGATTCAACCGCGTTTGGAACGGATGCAATTTGCAGGAAATCTGCTTCGCGAGTGTCTATCGGATCTAAGAAAACAGATCCAATTCATGTCGCTTGAGTTTTCGCCAATCAAGATTCAAGATCTTGTGAGCGATGTTGTCTCGCAATTCAATACTCGCCACTGCACGGCATTGAATCTTGGGCACGAGGCCTTGGATGACAACGTAACCATCCATGGCAATGCGACACTACTTAGCGAAGGAATCTCTAGTATCCTGGACTTGATGTGGGAATTGCGTCGCAAAGCTAAAAACACGCCCGAGCATCCCGCAATGCAACCATGCCTGTCATTGAGCATGGACCGCGACGACGGACAAATTCAAATCCGAATCACTGGTGACTTGCCCCCAGCAAACTCGCTTGCTTTTTTTGACTACCCACTGATGAAACAATTGCACGACCGCCTGATCCCGGCAGCGACCTGGGGTGTGTGCGAGTCGATTCTCCAGGCCCACTATGGCGACCTAAGCCGCGAGACCACGGGGGAAGCAGTTCAAATCCGAATTGGGTTGCCCGAAGCAACCGAGCGGACGCAGCAACCCAATGTGAACGTTGCGCTGCATCGCGTTTGGCCGCAAAAAAGCGGGGATTAAGCAGGTAGGCAGGAATCATTGGGTGACATTCCGTTAGCCGTTTGGGCAAACGCTGTGAAGCATTTTTCCCTATACGGAAAACGCGAATTAATGTAGCGAAAGTCGCAGTGACTTTCGGCCACGCGAGTAAACCTGAAACTCTCTGCGAGTTTCGCTACGAAAAAATGCTGCACAGCGTTACGTTTGAGCGTTATCGGCCTGTTGATCTAATAACGTTTCCTGTGCCAAGGGGTGGATGATGGACTACCTCGCGTCCGTCGTTGGTGTATTCGACGGACTTGGAAGTCCATCGTACGACGAATTCAACAGCCGGCTAGCGGCCAATGCCATCTACTTTCGTAGTGGGACTCGCCAGAGTTCCTGGTGTTTCAACAGCAAAGATGGGAATTCTGGCGAATCCCACTACTTGAGCCCCCCAATGGTTACCAAAGTAGATGGCATTGGGCTAGCGGCTACGCGATCCGCGACCACCGCCATCCTCGCCCCCTTTCTCTGACACCGCCACCTGAATCAACCGATTAAAAAAAGACTTGACGCCGCGCGTGCCTGGTGTACCATCTAACTAACACACCAGTTAGCTGGGTCACCAGATTGCCGCTACCGCGAGTCTTCCCATGTTCTTTCACATCGATCCATCGAACGGGCAGCCGATCTACGCTCAAATCGTCCGGCAGGTGAAATTTGCGATCGCCGAACAAACGCTTCGGCCTGGGCAGCTGCTGCCGAGCGTCCGTCAATTGAGTGTGCAGTTGGCAGTGAATCCCAACACGATCACGCGTGCGTTTCAAGAGTTGCAGTCCGAGAACCTTATCGAAACGCTTCGTGGTCGCGGAGTCGTTGTTACCAAAGACGCGCTGGCGCCGTGTCGCAAGCAACGCAAATCGATTATCAGTGATCGTGTCGAAGACGTGATTGTCGAAGCTCTGCGTAGCGGCATGAATGCAGAGGAAATTCGCGAGATTGTCGACAAGAAACTGAAAACGCTCGAAGGCAAAATCACAGCGGCGGGGAAGCCACCTGATTGAGTTCCGTGCGCCGTCAACCGCGCAGGGTCGTTTTCACATGTCCGCCGTCTCAGCAAACAGCCGCCTGTTATGAATTCAGTCATTAGCACCGAAAACCTCGTCATGCGATTCCGCAACTGCGATGCACTTGCGGGAGTCGATCTCGAAATCCCCGCTGGATGCGTGTTCGCGCTGTTAGGCGAAAACGGAGCGGGAAAACGACGTTGATTCGCATC
>NZ_ANOG01000032.1 GCF_000346295.1 Rhodopirellula maiorica SM1
CGCTTCCGGCGTTTCGCGGGGCAAGGTCAGAGGCATCGGGGGCTTGTTGGGTAGCTGCCAGTTGTCGCTCCGACCGGGACAAGCCCGGCGGAAGCAAGGAAGCCCCGTTCGACCTCTCCCAGCTGCGCCGGAAGAGGTGACTCGCGATGAAGAAATCAAACCGCAGCCTGCTTACTTTGCTTTCGTATTACTTGGCTTTCGTAAAATCGAGTTTGATTGCCACGTTGCCTTTGGCGTCGTTGACCGCCAGCTGGAATTTGTCGGCCACGGTTTGGTTGACCGTGCAGTTCAGCGTGATTTTGTCGTCTCCGATCAAGGTCAGCTTGTTGCCGGCGCGGGTCACTTTGCCTTTGGACGTGGTTGCTTTTCCTGATTTCATGTGGACCAATTGAAACCTCCCTTCGCTGTTCAATCGCAAGGCAAACGCTTCGCCGCTGGTCAGCGATGCCGACCATGTTCCGGCGAGCGAAAAGCGTGGATTAGCTGATTTTGCAGCGTTCGTTGGTTTCACCGGGGCGGTCACTTCGGACTTGGGCGTGCCGCTGGTTTTCGACCAGATATCGGACTTTCGCTCTGCCAAACTCGCCAATTGGATCAAGTCGGACTTCAATTGACGCGGCGTGACCGCTCGGTTGCTGAGCGAGACTCGCAACTGAATCCGCTTGTTTTCTTGATCAAATGCAAAGTAGCCGCCTTGGGTTGCAGTGTTGGAGACCAGCAGCTTTAACAGCGTTTCTTTGTCAATCGAGGCGTCCTCTTCCATTTTGACCAGCGACATTTCGCAAGCAATGCGGTCTTCGTCGACAAACACCGTCATCGAAACGGGAAAGATCCATTGAGCGTGATTCATTTTGAAGTTCACTGATCCGTTGTCTTCGCTGGGCTCAAAACCGGCGGTCTTCAAAACTTGGATCAGCGAAGAGACGCCGACAATCCGCTGCATCGTTTCGCCGTCGCTGATCGTGGCGACGTCTTTGGCGGTCGCGACCTGTTTCTCGAAAACCGATTCCATCGCGACTTCCGAAAACAGATTGTCATCCGCGTGGAGCTGCGCGTTGCCACAAAACAAAGCAGCAAGCACGGCAAAAGAGAATAGGTAACGCATCGTAATACCCTGGGGTGGATAAGAGGGAAGGCGTCGCGATGACTCATTTCAATCGCGTGACTTTCTATCCCAGCGGAAAAACGCCAGCGGTGTTACAGCAAATCCAAAACTAAAGAGGACACGTCTCGGGGATCGCCACT
>NZ_ANOG01000033.1 GCF_000346295.1 Rhodopirellula maiorica SM1
CATATGAGTTAAAGCTGTCATTTGATGCAGATCGGGGTGACGCGGCGCTACGAGATTCCGATGGGACGTTGATCGACGGTGATGGTGATGGGGCACCCGGAGGTGTTCATTCGTTTTGGTTTCAATCCGCAAGTCCAGGCACCACGATTTTCGTCGATCGCGCGAATGACACCAATTTGGCGGCTCCCGATGGCGATGGCTCGCTGCTCGATCCATTCGATACCATCAGCAGCGCGATTACCGCAGCAGCGACACGAATCGTTGTGCCTGTAAACGCGATTTCGGATATCAACGATGGGGACATCGTCACGATTGATGATGGGGTCAATCCTGTATTGACGTTAACCTTTGGGACCTCAGGGTTGGACCCGATCGACATTAGCGCCGCCACCACTCCGGAAGACGTTGCGACGACGATTGCAGCGGCCATCAACAATGCGAAGTCGGGCGGGCGACTGAGTGCTGGGGTATCCATATCCCAAAGTGGACGCATTGTTCAGTTGTCCAATATCGACACGTTGGACGTCGAGAACACACCGGCGCTTTTGGTTGCGCCGAATTTGATTCGCATCGTCGGAAACGGTGGACTTGATGGCGATTTGTCGACGTTCGATGACAATACGCCCTATTTGATTGGCGAAAACAACTCAGGTGTCACTTTACGTGACGGTTTGGATTTAATGGTGCCCCAAGGCGCCACGCTGATGATCGATGCGGGGGCATTGGTCAAATTGCGTAAAGCCAATATCGACATCGGAACGTCGTCGATCGGGATCAGTCGAGCTGGATCGGCGATTCAAGTTTTGGGAACTCCCGACAACCCGGTTTACATGCGGTCGTACCATAACGATGCATTCGGAGGTGACTCGGATGGCATCGGTACCCCAGCGTCGGGTGATTTTGGTGGAATCGTGATTCGTGATGATTCGGATCTCGAGGAACGCGGTATTTTCTTGAGCTACGTCAATCACGCCGATATCAACAATGGGGGCGGCAAGGTTGCGGTAAACTCGCAGTCATTGACGTTCACTTCGATCCATCTCGTCGATGCACGCCCCACGCTTAGTTTTAATCACATCTCGAATAGTCAGAACGCGGCAATTTCGGCGAGTCCTGACAGCTTCGACGACTCTCTCGATCGAATCGGCCCCGATGTTTATGGCAATTTCTTGGCGGATAACCGAATTGATGGTTTGTTTGTTCGAGTAGAGATTGCAAGCGGTTCGATCATCGACCGATTGGATGTACCGGGACGATTTGATGATGTCGACATCCCTCACGTGTTGACCCAAAGTTTGATCATCGCGGGCAATCCAGGTGGACCGTTTATCAATTCGGTCGGTGCTGTTGATGCGCGTGCAGCGGGGCGATTGATGATCGATCCTGGTGTGGTGGTTAAATTGAGTAACGCGCGGATCGAGGCTGAGCGAGGTGCATCGGCATTGATTGCCGAAGGGACTGAAAATCGTCCCGTGATTTTTACGTCCCTGTTTGACGATCGCTACGGAGGCAGCGGGACGTTTGATACCGATGGCAGCCCATCCACCGTCGGCTCGCCAGCGGACTGGTCTGGATTGTTCTTTGGCGAAGTTTCCTTTGGCAGCATCGATCACGCCTTGATCTCGTTCGCCGGAGGTGACTCACCGATCGAAGGGGCGTCAGCCAACTTCAATGCCATCGAAGTGCATCAAGCAGAGCTTCGTCTAGCAAACAGTGTTCTGAAAAACAACGCAGGTGGCAACGCGTCGGAGAATCGTTCTGGTCGCGGCCAGAACGCGAATGCGGTCATCTATGTTCGCGGTGGCCAGCCAACCATTGTCGACAACACGATCGTCGACAATTCAGGAGCCGCAATTCATATCAACGCAAACTCGCTGAATAGCGAAAATAGGATCGACTCCGGCCGCAGCACCGGAGCGGCAGAACGTTACAGCGAGTTTGATGACAACTTTGGACCGCTGGTGCGTTTGAACCAGCTCGCTAACAACACCACGAATGGAATGTTTGTCCGAGGCGAAGTCCTGACCACTGAAGGGATCTGGGACGATACCGATATCGTGCATGTGCTAAACAGTACGATCACGGTCGATAATCATCATCATGTTAGTGGATTGCGTCTGCAAAGCAGCAACTCGGAAAGTTTGGTAATCAAGTTATTCGGTGCTAGCGCCGGATTCACGGCAACGGGAACGCCGCTAGAGACCATTGACCGAATTGGTGGATCAATCCATGTGCTAGGAACGCCAGGTCATCCTGTTGTCATGACCAGCTTGCGAGACGACAGCGTAGGTGCGGGGTTCAGTACAGATGGCTCGGTGATGACCAACACCAATAATACGCTCAACCCATCCACCGGTGCTCCCGGCGAATGGCGTGGTATGGTTTTTGACGAATGGAGCAACGATCGTAACGTCGCCATCATCCGAGAGCGTGAAAATCCGCTTACCGCCGGAAATGGGATCAACGAAAATCGTCCGTCGGCTCAATTCCTGGGTAATCTGGCACCGGATGAAAAGAGTGGTGATGAGAACCGACGATTGGGATTTGAAGTTCAGGGTTATATCAGCCCGGATGATCCGAGCGATATCGACGTTTACAGCTTCAGTGGGATCGCCGGAACCGGCGTTTGGATTGATGTCGACCGAACCGACTCGGCTTTGGATGCCGTCGTCGAAATCATCAATGCCAATGGCACGGTGCTCGCCCGATCGGTGCGTTCGTCGGATCCAACCTTTGCGGGAAGTTTGAACGCCGCGACGTTGACCCAAAATGCAAACCTCGGTGGCGATTTTTATACTCATAATTTCCGTGACCCAGGACTTTTCTTTCGATTGCCGGGATCGCCTGGCAGCGAAGGCATCTTTTATGTGCGTGTACGTTCCTTGCCCGGTAGCAATCCGATTGCCACGCTTGCGGGTGAAAGTAGCGGACAATACCAGTTGCAGATTCGCACCCAGCAGGTGGACGAGTTCCCCGGTTCGACGGTTCAGTATTCTGACGTCCGTTTTGCATCTACGGCGATCGATGTTCGCGGTCTTCCCGCACACAGCCCTTTGATTGCCGAAGCAGGAGAGCTTGCCGATAACAACAGTTTTGATGAAGCTCAATCGCTAGAAAACCTATTGGAAACCGACCTAGCAGCGATTGGATTGTCCGGTGCTCTCTCAGACAATAACGATATCGATTGGTATCGATTCAAACTGAATCACGTTGGTGTTCAGACGATCTCGGGTGTAAATGATGGGCCAGGGACGGTTTCGGTTGTATTGGACATGGATTATGCCGACAAAGCGGTTCGCGCTGATACCACCGTCGCGGTCTACAACAATGCGGGGCGTTTGGTTTACGTCAGCCGCGAATCCAATGTTGAAAGTGATCAACCCGTCGGAAGCGATCCGTCGATTGACGATTTGAGCCGTGGATCGCTTGGTGATAAAGATCCGTTTATTGGACCGTTTCATCTTTCGCCAATTGCTGCCAATCAATACTTCTATGTCGCAGTGATGAGCAATCGACAATTGCCAACCGCACTGATGGGGGCGTTCCAGGCCGATCCAAGTCAGGCCAACCAATTGATGCGACTTGAGCCGGTTAACTCGGTCACGCGAATTGTCGAGGATCATATCGGCATCAGCGGTTATCGGTCTCAAGGGGTTGGCATCGTGCCTA
>NZ_ANOG01000034.1 GCF_000346295.1 Rhodopirellula maiorica SM1
TGCTTAACTGCTTCGCTAGTAGCGAAAGTTGCGAAGATTCTCGTCCACTGACACCGCCCATTGCAACTCATTCGCAAGTTTCGTTACGAAAGGCTCTTTCGCTTCCAGCAACGGAAAAGCGTAACTTCCCACCGGGAACCGCAGATGGAAGCGTCCAATCAACGACAAGCCGAGCAGGTGTGGCGCCGCGGCGAGCATTTGGCTGAACTTGACGGGTTGCGGGGTTTTGCCATTTTGATCGTGACGCTGTATCGGTTTGGCAAAGAATTTCCTTCGGAAACCATGCTCGGCAAACTGATCGGGGGCGTATTGAGCCAAGGGGATCGCGGAGTCGATCTCTTTTTTGTGCTCTCGGGTTTCCTGATCACAGGCATCTTGATCGATGGCAAAGACCGTCCCCACTACTTTCGTAACTTCATCGCCCGTCGCTGTCTGCGGATTTTTCCACTCTACTTTTGCACGCTCGCGGCGATTGTGATCGGATCAAGGTTTGTTCCTGAATTGGCTGACATGTTCGCGCTGCCATTGGGGAATCAGTTTTATCTGTGGACCTATCTAGTCAACATCAAGATGAGCGTGGAAAACCAATGGTGTTTTGGCTACCTCGATCACTTTTGGTCCTTGGCGGTGGAGGAGCATTTTTATCTTGTTTGGCCGTTTATTCTGTACCATGTTCGATCAGCTCGGATGCTTCGTGTGGCGATCACAGTGGCAATACTGAGTGCGGTGTCACGAATCGTCTACGTTCTGATATCGCATCATGGTATTGCTGCCGACGTGTTGACAATTTTTCGGGTCGACGCGCTATTGATTGGAGCGGCGGTAGCCGTGATGGCACGCAATCCACAGAGTCTTGAACGGCTGAGACCATGGCTGCCAATACCGTTTCTTTCCGGTGTCATGGTCGTTGCGTCGGGATTGGTTTTCAAAAAGGGATGGTTCACCCTACCGCATACTTTGTGGCCGATGATTTGGGCGTGCATTTTGGTTTGGTTGATGACCATGTACCGCAACCAATGGATGGCACGCTTTTTCAAATTGGCGGCGCTGCGTTCCCTTGGGAAATACAGCTACGCGATGTATATCTTCCAAAACCCACTGATTCCGCTGATGTCCGTCGTCCTAACCGCCACGACCTTGACCTCAGTCACCGGCGATGCTGTTTCCAGTCACCTTGTGTACATTGGTTTGATGTTCGCACTGACCTACATTGCCGCCATCGTAAGTTGGTATTTGTTAGAGCGTCACTTTCTGAAGCTGAAAAAGTACTTTCCAACAAACTCCGCGGTGTGAATTTGATAACGGGAGAGTTCTCCCTGTAAGCCATGTTTATTTTATGCGTAGCAGTGCTCGTGAAGACATGCGTTGGGGGATGCTCAATTAGTGGGATTCGCCAGAATTCCCATCTTTGCTGTTGAAACATC
>NZ_ANOG01000035.1 GCF_000346295.1 Rhodopirellula maiorica SM1
GCCGGCGCTCCCTCAGGTGCGGTCGGCAGCCTCGTTTCATCCTTGGTCGACATGGATAGTCCTGCGGGACAACTCGACAACGTCAGTGACGCCGATAGCGGTGCCGCACTGGGGATCGCGGTCACCGCGGCCAATACCAGCAACGGCACTTGGTACTACACGATTGATAACGGCAGCACGTGGAACGCGTTAGGCGCCGTCAGCGATTCAAACGCTCGTTTGCTCGCCGCCGACGCTAACACACGACTCTACTTCCAGCCCAATGCCGATTATCACGGCACACTTGCGGATGCCATTACCTTCCGTGCTTGGGATCAAACCAGTGGCAGCAATGGCGGCGTCGCCGATACGAGTTCGACGTCGGAAACCTTTTTGGATACCTTTAGCTCGGTCTCGTACAGCAACAATGATGGTTCGCTTTCCTGGTCGACCGACTGGATCGAAAATGACGCTGGGGGCGGAGGTGCGTCTGGGGGCAAGTATTTCGTCTCAGGTGGACTATTGAACGTTGGTGAGTCCAATTCCAGTAAATACATCTACCGCGAAGCCAATTTAAGTTCTGCCAGCACTGCGACGTTTTCCTTTGATCTGGTCACTAACAATTTGGGAGGAGGCGGAGCGATTCTTGCTCAAGTCTCGTCCAATGGGGGTAGCACCTGGACCACGCTGTTGGCTGTCAACTCGGGAACGGCTACCGGAACCAAAAGCTTCGACATTTCCGCCCATATCGCCTCCAACACGCAAATTCGTTTTTACGACAACAACGGCGGCGGCCAAGAGATTTTGGTCGACAATGTCCAAATTACCGAAACGATATCTCTGTCGGGAGGCACCACCGCATTTTCATCGGAGACCGATACCGCAAGCCTCGTGGTCAATCCCGTCGCCGACACTCCCTCGATAACCGGTGCGACCACTGATGAGGATACTCAGTCAACGAGCGGACTGGTGATCACTCGCAACGCTGCCGATGGTGCCGAAGTGACTCACTACAAGATCACCGGCATCACCAACGGAACGCTCTACAAGAACGACGGTGTGACCGAGATCACCAACGGTTCATTCATCACGGTCGCCGAGGGAACCACGGGTCTGAAATTCACTCCCGATGCTGATTTCAACGGCACCGGCAACTTTACAGTCCAGGGCTCAACGTCCAATGACGACTCCGGACTCGGCGGCGGCACGACGGTTGCCAACGTCACGGTGGACGCCGTCAACGATGCCCCCGTCAATACGATCCCGGGTGCCCAAAGTGTCAACGAGGATGCCACACTGGTGTTCTCATCGGGAAACGGAAATCAAATTTCGATTGCCGACGTTGACGCCGATTCTAACAATGTTCGTGTCGAACTGAGCGTCGATGCTGGCGGTGTATTGAATCTATCGCAAACCACCGGATTGACCTTTTCCACCGGCGACGGCAGCGGGGATGCCAATATGGTCTTTACCGGCTCGGTAGCTAACATCAACGCAGCCTTGAACGGACTGAGCATTGTCACCGCGGCCAACTACAACGGCCCGGTTAACTTGACCGTCACCACCAATGACCTTGGCAACAGCGGCACTGATCCTGGATTGACCGGCGACGGATCAAGCGAGCAAGATTCCGACGTCGTCGCCATCACGGTCAACGCAATCAACGACACGCCGGTGGTCAATGGTCCCGGCAGTGCGCTATCGGCGACCGAACAAGTCGGGCTCGCCATCGAAGGCACTGGGTTCACCGTCACGGATGTCGATGCCGCCAGCGGGACGATGACCACCACGATAGCGGTCGGCGAAGGCGCGATCACGGTGGCCGCAGGTGATTCCGGCATCACGATCAGCTCAGGAAACAACACGGGAACCGTTACGATCACCGGTACGCTCAGCCAGATCGATAACCTACTGACCGGCGCCGGAACCGGCACGATCACCTATCTCAATAGCAGCGACACACCAAGTGCCTCGACCACGATCACCGTCACGGTCAACGATGGCGGAAATACCGGCAGCGATCCTGGTCTGACCGGTGACGGAAGCAGCGAAGAAGGTTCGGCAAGCCAGACGATCAACATCACCGCTACCAACGATGATCCAACCAATGCCGGTTCGTTGCCTAGCGACATCACGGTGACTGAAGATGTCAGCAGCGATGTCGATCTGTCGCAAATCAACCTCAGCGATGTCGATCACGGCGGCGGCAGTTTGACTGTGACGCTCACCACTTCGACCGGAGGCAACTTAACCGCCAACAGTGGTGGCGGTGTCACGATTGGCGGCAGTGGCACGGGGATACTGACGTTGACCGGAACGCTGGCCAATCTGAACACCTACCTCGATACCATCAGCAATATCCAGTACCTGCACTCGGCCGCCAACACCAACGGTGACAACGCCGATTCCGTAGCGGTCAAGGTCAACGACAACGGCAACACCGGATCCGGTGGTGGCGGTGATGTCGCCTTGGGCAGCGTGAACGTCGATATCACCGCGGTCAACGACGCGCCCGTGCTCGACAATTCGTCTACATTCACGCTGACCGACATTACCGAAGACCAGACGAACAACTCGGGCGATACCGTCGCGTCGATTATCGCCAGTCAGTCCGGTGACCGGATTACCGATGTCGACGCCGCCGCGAGCGAAGGGATTGCAATTCGTGGAATCAGTGGCGGCAATGGAACGTGGCAATATTCACTCAATGGATCGACGTGGACCGATGTCGGCACGGTCACCACGAGCACCTCACTTCTGTTGCGATCGACGGACTATCTGCGATACGTCCCCGACGCAATGAACGCCGACACGTCGTCGGTCTCGTTTGTTGCTTGGGATCAAACCACGGGAACCGAAGGCACCAAGGTCAATACCACTGCAACCGGTGGCACGACCGCATTCAGCGACGACGTCGGCACCGCCCAGGTGACGGTTACGGCGGTCAACGATGCTCCGACGATCACCGACTCGGCGACTGTCAATTTACCGGGGACAAACGAAGACACTCCTTCGACACCCACCGATGTCAGCTCGATCCTGGCGTCGGCCGGATGGGCGGATGTCGATACGGGCGCCACCAACGGAATCGCGGTCACGGCCGTCAGCAGCAACGGCAACTGGCAGTACTCGACCGATGGGACGAACTGGACCTCGTTCAGCGGGATCACCGGTACCAATGCACTGCTGCTGAGTGCGTCGACACAGGTTCGCTACCAACCCGATACGCTCAATGGCGAAACCGCGACGTTTGACTTTGTGGCTTGGGATACCACCACCGGATCTGCTTCGTCGTTCGGTTCGCCATCGTATGCCAATCCCGGCAGCGGGGGCGGCACATCGGCCTACTCCAGCGAATCGGCAACCGCATCGACCGTGGTCACCGATGTCAACGATGCCGTTGTCGCCGTGGCTGATAGCGATACCGCGACCGAAGCGGGCGGCGTGGCCAATGCGACAGCGGGATCAAACCCCAGCGGCAATGTACTCAGCAACGATCTAGAATATGACACCGGTGATACCCTTACCATCACCGGGGTGGCATCCGGCACCGTCGCCTCGGCATCGGGCAATGTCAATTCGACCGTCACGGGGACCTATGGTGGTATCGTGATCGATGCCAACGGCAACTACACCTACACGGTCGACAACAACAACGCGATCGTGCAGGCGTTGCGAACATCCGGGCAAACGATCACCGACACGTTCACCTACACCGTTCAGGATTCGGGTGGATCCTACTCATCGACTCAGATCGTAGTCACCATCGAAGGTCAAAACGATGCTCCCGTCGCGGTCGCGGACAATGCAACCGCGGTCGAAGCGGGTGGCGACGCCAACGCCAGCGCGGGAACCGATCCGACCGGCAACGTTTTGACCAACGACACCGACGTCGACTCGGGCGATACCAAAACCGTCACCGGCGTCACCACGGGCGTGGCCGGATCGGCCAGCGGCAATGTGGCGTCGGCAGTCACCGGTAGCTACGGTAGCATCACACTCAATGCCAACGGTTCGTACACGTACAACGTTGACAATAACAACGCGGCGGTACAGGCACTGCGAACGGCGTCCGATACACTGCAAGACGTGTTTACGTACACGATGCAGGACACCGACGGCGCGAGCTCGACGACGCAGATCACCGTCACAATCCAAGGTCAAAACGATGATCCGGTCGCGGTCGACGACAACGTGGCCGCGGTCGAAGCAGGTGGCACCAGCAATGGCACTGCCGGAACAAATCCCACCGGCAACGTGCTCAGCAACGACACCGATATCGACTCAGGCGACACCCAAACCGTCGTTGGGGTCGCCGCGGGATCGCAAAGTTCCGCCTCGGGGTCGGTCGCTACCAACGTCGCCGGTTCTTATGGAACGATCGAAATCGATGCCAGCGGCAACTACGTGTACACGGTCGACAATAACAATGCAGCGGTCCAGGCACTGCGAACCTCGGGGCAATCGCTCTCGGAAGTGTTCACGTACACGATGCAGGACGCGAGCGGTGCTGATTCCACCGCGGAAATCACGGTTACAATCACCGGCGCGAATGATGCGCCGGATGCCGTGGCCAACACCGCCACTGCGATCGAAGCGAGCGGAATTTACAACAATATCTCGGGGACAGATCCGAGCGGCAACGTGCTGACCAATGACACCGACGTCGATGCGGGCGACACCAAAACGGTCGTCGGTGTCGATACCGGCGTTCAAGCATCCACCTCGGGCAATGTCGGCATCAGCGTCCTCGGCAGCTACGGTTCGCTAGTGATCAATGCTAATGGAAGCTATACCTACACGCTTGACAATGACAATGTCGACGTCGAAGCGCTTCACGACGGTGAGTCGCTTAGCGAGACATTTTCTTACACGATGCAGGACGCAGCTGGACTGTCGTCGACCACGCAGATAGTGATCACGATTGACGGTCGCACCGATTTACCAGTCGCTGAGGCCGACCACGCGACCTCCGAAGAACAGGGCGGCGTCAACAATGCCACGCCGGGTTCGAATCCGTCGGGTAATGTCTTGGATAACGACTCGTCCAACGACAACAAGGTCGTCACCGGCGTCGCAGCCGGTTCCACCGGATCGGCCAGTGGAAGTGTCGGCGTGAGTGTCACGGGCACATACGGCACAGTCGTGATCAATAGTGATGGTACCTTCACCTACACGCTGGACAATAACAATGCCGACGTCGAAGCGCTGCTGACGTCGGGTGACCATGTCACCGACATCTTCACCTACACGATGGAAGATGCTTCGATGAACGTGTCGTCAACCGAGTTGACGATCACGGTGGACGGACAAAACGATGCTCCCGACTCCGTTGACGACAATTCGATCGCAGTGGAATCCGGCGGCATCGGTAACGCCACCGCCGGCAGCAACGCAACTGGCAACGTGCTCACTAACGACACTGATGTCGACAGCGGCGATACCAAGTCGGTGATTGGGGTACAACTGGGAACGGTTGGATCGGCATCGGGATCCGTCGGCGCATCGGTCGTGGGCAATTATGGACAAATCGTGATCAATAGCGATGGCAGCTACACCTACACGATTGACCAAAACAATTCCACCGTCCAGTCGCTGAGAACCGCCAGCGACACGCGGCAGGAAATTTATACCTACACGATGCATGACACCGCGGGGCTGGAATCGACCGCCCAGGTCACGGTCACCATTCAAGGCGCCAACGACGCCCCAATCGCGGTCGTCGATACCGCGACTGCCTATGAGGCGGGAGGAAGCGGCAATGGCACCGCGGGTGCTGACCCCAGCGGCAACGTGCTGAGCAACGACACCGACGTCGACAGCGGTGATACGAAAACGGTCGTGGGTGTGGCGTCCGGCGTACAAGCTTCGGCGGCCGGATCGGTCGGGGCGATGGTCACGGGATCGTATGGCTCGATCACGCTCAATTCCGACGGCAGCTACACCTACAACGTCGACAACAATAACGCGGCTGTCCAGGATCTGCGAACCAGTGGCGAAAGTCTCGAAGATGTGTTCACCTATACGTTCGAGGATACCGATGGGCTGAGCTCGACGACGCAAATCACAGTGACGGTGCGTGGGGCCAACGACAATCCCGATGTGGTTGCCGATACCGCGACGGCAGTCGAAGCCGGCGGCACTGCCAACGGGACCGCAGGCACCAATCCCACCGGCAATGTCCTAGCCAATGACAGCGACAGTGATGCTGGCGACAGCCTGGTGGTCAGCGGTGTGACCGCAGGCACCGCCGGATCGGCGACCGGATCGGTCGGCTCGAGCGTCGCAGGTTTGTATGGTTCGATCAACATCGCCTCGGACGGCAACTATAGCTACACAGTGGACAATAGTGACCCCGACGTCCAAGCCCTGCTGAACAGCGGCGACACGCTGACTGACATTTTCACCTACACCGCCGAAGACCTCTCGGGTGCGACGTCAACCACTCAAGTCACGATCACGATCCAAGGCGCCAACGACGCGCCGGTTGCAACCGTCGACAGCGACCATGCGTACGAGGCGGGCGGCGTGGCCAATGGGACCGCGGGCACCGATCCCTCAGGCAACGTGCTGACCAACGATGACCAAGTCGACTCGGGCGACACATGGTCGATCACCGGCGCGGCCCAAGGAGTCGTGGGATCGACCAGCGGTTCGGTCGGTTCGGCAGTGATCGGAAACTACGGCGAGATCACGATCAACTCCGACGGCAGCTACACTTACAACATCGACAACGACAATGCATCGGTTCAAGCACTGCGAACCAGCAGCGACACGCTGACCGATGTCTTCTCGTACACGGTATCGGATGCGGCCGGACTCGATTCAACCGCTCAGATCACGATCACGCTGCACGGAGCGAACGATGATCCCGTCGCTGTTGTTGACACCCCCACGGCTGTTTCGGCGGGTGGCTACGCAGGCGGTACCGCGGGGACCGATCCGACCGGTAATGTCTTAAGCAACGATACCGACGTCGACTCGGGCGATACTAAGACGGTCGACGGTGTGGCCGCCGGGGTGCAAGCATCGGCGAGCGGATCCGTGGGCTCGTCCGTCACAGGAAGTTATGGCTCGATCACGATCGCGGCTAACGGCAGCTATACCTACACCGTCGATAACAACAACGCCACCGTTCAAGCCCTGAGGACCAGCAGCGATACGCTGACTGACGTGTTCACGTACACGATGATCGACGCCAGCGGTGCTGTATCGACCACCCAGGTCTCGGTCACGATCCAAGGCGCGAACGATGCACCGATCGGGGTCGATGATACTGCGACCGCCGTGGAAGCAGGCGGTGTGAGTAACGCGGCCGCGGGCACCAATCCGACCGGAAACGTGCTCTCGAACGATACCGATTTGGACTCAGGCGACACAAAATCGGTCAGTGGCGTCGCGCGGGTTCACAAGCCAGTGCATCCGGATCCGTGGCCAGCGGAGTGACGGGAACGTACGGCGAAATCACCATCAACTCCGATGGATCGTACAGCTACGTCGTCGACAACAACAACGCCGCGGTTCAAGCCCTAAGAACATCGGGCGATACGTTGTCCGATGTGTTCACCTACACGATGGTGGACACCGACGGGCTCGATAGTACTGCCGAAATCACGGTCACAATTCAAGGCCAGAACGATAACCCAGTAGCAACCGCTGACACGCCAACCGCGGTCGAAGCCGGCGGGCTGGCCAACGGTACCGCGGGCACGGATCCGACGGGCAATGTGCTCAGCAACGATACCGATGTTGACGCGGGAGATTTCCAAACAGTCGCGGGTGTGGCCGCAGGCGTTCAAGCATCCGCGTCCGGTAGCGTCGGTACTTCTGTGACCGGATCGTACGGATCGGCAACAATCAACTCGGATGGTTCATATACCTACTTTGTCGACAATGATAACGCCGCGGTCCAGGCATTGCGAAACAGCGGCCAAACGCTCGATGACGTCTTTACCTACACGATCACCGACACCGCCGGAGCAACGGCGACAACCCAAATCACGATCACGATCCAAGGCCAAAACGATACCCCCACCGCGGTGGCCGATACCGACGTCGCGGTCGAAGCCGGCGGATCGGCCAACGGTACGGCTGGAGTAAATCCGACGGGCAATGTTTTAGACAACGACACCGATGTCGACTCCGTCGGTAACGGAGAAACCAAGAACGTCAGTGGGGTCACCGCCGGAGTTGCGGGATCGGCATCCGGCTCGGTCGCAACCTCAGTCGCCGGTTCCTACGGAGCGATCACGATCAATGCTGATGGATCGTATTCCTACATCGTCGACAACAACAATGCCGCCGTTCAGGCACTCCGTAATAGCGGT
>NZ_ANOG01000036.1 GCF_000346295.1 Rhodopirellula maiorica SM1
GCCCGAGGCGGCTTCGCGGCTGGCGCCAAACGAAAAGTCGCTCGCGTCGACGATCAAAGGTTCACCATTGACGGTGTTACGAAGTGCAATCTGCTGGCCGCGGCGAATCGCTGTCCCTTCGTTGAACGATTGCGATAGCTCGAGTGCCGCAGCCTTGGCCGCTGCATCGGTGGCACTTCGAAGTTCCGTTCTGGCCAGATGCATCTGAGCGATATCGACCGAGAAGGTGACCGCCATCATAAAGGCGACCATCATGATCACGATCAAAACCAGCATCGCACCACGGCGACGTGACGCATCACGACGTAAGGTGCCCCGATGCAAACTGGATCGGCGCAAGCTAGTCGGACGCAAGATAGATTGAGGGGTAGAGTCATTCATCATCATTATTCCTTCAACATCACGACGCGTGCGATTAAGTCTCGATTGGCAATGAACTGACCCGCCAGCGGGCTGTTGGACTGCGTGGGAGCCACGATTTCGACTGCAATTTCTTCGCCCCGTTTGGCTTGTTCGGGACTGCGATCGGGAAACCGAACGGCGAAGTCACGCACGTTGCGTGCGTTCAGAATATTGATGGCACGATCTTCCGCAGCACTGTTTGTCGAAGTGCTCAGTGCGGCTTCGCGAGCTCCTTCGTACGCCGCCACACTGAGGGCTTGTTTCAGGAAGATAAAACTGCTCGCTTCGATCGAACCGAACACTAGCAGAACGAGGATTGGCAAACAGACTGCGAATTCGGCTGCTGCGACCGCGTGTCGTGAACGCCGGCGAGGGCGATTGATACGGAGGTGACGGTTCGTGTCTTTTCCGTTAGCCGGTTGCGGATCGATCGTGCGGTGGAAACGTTGCTTCGTGGTGGTCATCGATTTTATACCTCCCGGTCGGTGGCCGAAGGTGGATCGGTGGTTGGGATCACGCTGGGAACCCGCTCGATGACCGCATTAAAATCAGCGGCAATGTTTTGCCAAAAGTCGTCGTTGCGGAACTGCAACGGCGTCACCGCGCGGCCGCTACGGACGTCCGCAAGGGCGTTTCGCAGTCGCAAGATGGGGCCGGCAAAACGATTGGTCAGCTTCAACGTGTCCCAGACAAAGGCGGGGATCAACGCCATTGTGATAACAAAAAATGGCATGAATCGTTGCATCGTATCGACAAACGTTTGGCCCCATTCGGCATCGGGTTGCTCGAACAAGCGAATCCAAATGGTCAAGGCAATCGCGTTGCACACAAAGAATACGATCCAGTGAATCGCGATCTTGCGAAGAAGTCCTCCTTGGACCTCGCGATCAACAAGCGTTCGGCTGCGGCGTGATTTGGTTTGGCTCATGGTTTCGTCTACGACTATGGGTAGGTGAATTGACTCGCAAAGTGTCAGATGGTTGCGGTCGGGCAAATCGGCTCTCCAAGGGAACCGTAGGTCAGAGTTCCGCGAATCGATTCGTCTACGCACAAACTTGCCTCCCCCCAGCAGATCGATTTGCGGTTTATGCCGTTCGCAGCGATTAATCCGTCGCGTCCTGCCGCTACAAAATGCTTCACAGTGTTGCCGGTCAGGGCCAAGGGTGATGGCATTGGACGTTTGCCCCACGGCTAACAAATGCCCCACGGCTAACAAAATTTGACCGGTTGCTTATAACGGTGTTATCAAGCTCTCTCTGTTTGCGTGATTACCTGTGTTAAGGAAAGACGATGCATCAGTGCGCCCACCATCACACTGAAAATCAGAATTACGGATCGGCCTTTGCCATCGGCGTGGTACTCAATGTGGCGTTTGTCTTAGTCGAGGCAGGGTACGGTTTCTACAGCCATTCGCTGGCGCTGTTGGCGGATGCCGGACATAATCTTTCGGACGTGTTGGGGCTGTTGATCGCATGGGGAGGCTATGCGTTGGCGAAGGTGCCGCCGTGCAACAAACGCACCTACGGGTGGCGGAGCACGACCATTTTGGCGGCGCTGGTGAATGCGTTGATCCTATTGGTCGCGATCGGAGGAATCGCGTGGGAAGCGATTCACCGTTTCCAAGACCCTGCCGACGTTGCCGCGCCGACGGTTATCATCGTGGCGCTAATTGGGGTGGTGATTAACACGATCACGGCATTGTTGTTTATGAAAGGTCGGCATGGCGATCTGAATATTCGCGGTGCGTTTTTGCATATGGCGGCCGACGCGCTGTTGTCCTTGGGAGTCGCCGTCGCAGGCGTGTTGATTCTGTATACCCAGTGGAATTGGATCGACCCCGCAACGAGTTTGTTGATCGCCGTGGTGATCTTTGTTGCCACGACCGATCTGCTTCGCGAATCGGTGAACTACGCTCTGCAGGCCGTACCCAAAAAGATCGATCTTGATGACGTCAGCGCCTATTTGCTGAAGTTGCCCGGAGTGACGGCAGTTCACGATTTGCATGTCTGGGCGATGAGCACTACCGAGATTGCTTTGACGGCTCATCTGGTCAAACCGCAGCTCGAAAACAACGATGCCCTGCTGAAAAAGATCGCTCATGACTTGGATCACGAGTTCCAGATCAGCCACGCCACGGTGCAAATCGAATCGAGTGTTGATGCTGCGAATTGCCGCCAAGCCGAGGCCGGATCGCTGTGAAATGATGGGGGGAAAGGCAACCTCGTGCTTTGCTAGGCCTTTGAATCGAGGCAAGGCGGAAGCGGAAGAGGTCAAGTTTTTCGTGGTTTTTGCCGATCGCTGCGAAACCGAGACCCCCATCCTGCGACGCCAAAATAATGCTTTGACGCAGCAGGATTCGCTAACAAAGCGGCGATATCTGGCACGAAAAGGACTCGCACAATCCTTGACGTATTGATTAAAATAGTGTGCATCCCGCCTTCCCCTACCTGCCACCGATGCCCGGCAATCGCTGCGGCCAATGACACTCTAGCCTGTTGTTCCCCCCTACCATGCCGAACCCTTTGTTTCCGTGTGCGCCAATCCGAATGCTTGTGATGGTGATCGTTCTTACACCATGTTGTGTGAGTGCGGAATCTGGCCAAGGGCAGTCGCATATGCCGGGGGCAGCCACCGAGATCCTCGAAAATTCGTGTATCGATTGTCACGCTGACGAATCGGGCGAAGGCGGATTCGATGCGTCCGCGCTGGGGGCTGATCTATCCGATCCGAAAACGCTCGCAACATGGCAACGCGTTTTCGATCGAGTTGAAAAGGGCGAAATGCCGCCTGAAGATGCCGAATCCTTGGAACCCAAAGTTCGCAAGCGGTTTCTCGACGCGACGTCGCGTTGGATCACCTCGACTCAGTTGTTCGAGTTTTCGAAGCTGGGCCGCGTGCAAGCACGACGTTTGACGACGTTGCAGTTGGAACGAACGCTGCATGATTTGTTGTCGATCGATATTCCGTTAGCGTCGCTCGCGCCCGAGGACCCACGAGTCGATGGATTTACCAATATCGCCTCGGCCCAGGCGATGTCACACTTTCAGATCGAATCGCATCTGAACATTGTCGATGCAGCCCTCGACGAAGCCTTTGATCGTGCTTTGGAGGACGAGTCGCCTCATGTCAAATCGTTGACCGCAAAACAAATTGCACGCACAAATCCGAAACGGCGATGTCGCGAACCTGAAATGCTTGATGGAAAGGCAGTGGTTTGGGCGTCCCGACTGATCTTCTACGGACGCATCCAGTCCACGACGGTACCAAAAGATGGTTGGTACCGAATGACTGTGACCGCATCGGCAATGAACAAGCCAGAGGATCACGGCGTCTGGTGCACCGTGCGTACTGGGTTTTGCACATCGGGAGCTCCGCTGATGTCGTGGGTTGGGTCGTTTGAGGCGACCGACGAACCGATCGAGCGAACCTTCGAAGCTTGGGTTCCCAAAGGTCAGATGTTCGAAATTCGTCCCGGCGATTTAACGTTAAAGCAAGGACGATTCGCCGGAGGCCAAGTGGGCGCCGGTGAGGGGACGCCTCAGAATCTTGCGGGTGTCGCCTTTCACGAAATGAAGATTGAAGAGATTCATCCCGGCGGTGATGTCAGCTCGGTTCGCAATCATTTGTTCGGAAGCTTGAAGCTCAGTAAGTCGGGCAATGCGAAAAATAGCAAAACGAAGCGTTTGCAATTAGACAAACAAGTCACGCAGACGGAGCTCCGCGAGCAATTGAATCGTTTTGCTCACCGCGCGTTCCGTCGTCCTGTTTCCAAGGCGGAACTGCAGCCCTACATCGAGATTCTGTCGCAAATGCTCGAGGACAACGGCGATCCGCTCGAAGCGTTGCGGGCAAGCTACCGTGCGATTCTTTGTTCCGCTCGATTTATGTACTTGATCGAACCGACGTCAACCGAGTCGGCAAGCAATATTTCGTCGAGAACGCCGCTGGATGATTTTGCGATCGCATCGCGTCTGAGTTACTTTTTGACGGGATCGATGCCGGATGCCGAACTGTTCAAACTGGCTCGACAACAGAAGCTGCGTGATCCCGAGGTGCTGATTTCTCAAGTCGATCGATTGATTGGCGGAAACGGACAACGCCAATTTGTTGCGGATTTCACGTCTCAGTGGCTCGATTTGATCGATATCAATTTCACCGAACCCGATCCCAAGCTTTACCCTCGCTACGATTCGGTAGTCGAGAACGCGATGTTGGCCGAGACACATCGTTATATCGAGACGCTGCTTAGTCAGAACGCCAGCATCGACAAACTGGTTCGTTCGGACTTTACGTTTTTGAACAGCCGCTTGGCACGTTTCTATGGCATCGAGGGGATCGAAGGCGATGAGCTTCGGCTCGTCAAACTGGATAAAGGTTCGTCGCGAGGAGGACTGCTGTCCCAAGGTGCGATTTTAAAGGTCACGGCGAACGGTACGACGACGTCACCGGTGCTGAGAGGCGTATGGGTGTGCGATCGCATTTTAGGAGAACCGATTCCTCCGCCGCCTGAAAGTGTTCCTGCGATTGAACCCGATATCCGTGGTGCAAAAACGATTCGCGACCAATTGGAACTGCATCGCAATCATACCGAATGCGCGAGCTGTCACTCGAAGATCGACCCGCCCGGATTTGCACTGGAAAGCTTTGATGCGGCCGGCCAATGGCGAGATCATTATGTGATCTCGGGAAAAGGCAGACGCAAAGGCCCCAAAGTAGATCCCAGCTATCAATTGGCCGATGGTCGGCCCTTCGATGGGTTTAACCAGTTCCGTGAGCTGATCGCGAATGAACAAAAAATGCTGGCTCGCAATTTCGCGGAAAAACTGCTGGTCTATGGCACCGGAGCCCCGATCGCTTTTGCGGATCGTCAAATTGTGGAACAGATTGTCGATTCCACATCCGACGATCATTACGGAATGCGATCGCTGTTGGACGCGGTGGTATTGAGTCCGATCTTTTTGTCAAAGTAGATGGTAACAGTCCATTGCATCGGTTCGCCGATCGTTTGCCTTTCATTTAACGAACAGAGAAACCATGAGAAAAACAATTCACTTCAATCTTAAATCTCGCTTGAACCGTCGCACCATGTTGCGTGGTACCGGGATCGCGATGGGGTTGCCATGGTTGAGCGCGATGCAGCCGACGTTTGCCAGCGACCGCAGCGAAAGTAAACCAAAGCGGCTCGTTACGATGACGCTTGGACTTGGGTTGGTCGCAGATAACTTGTTCCCCGAGGCCGGGGGACGTGATTATCAAGCGACACCTTACCTTCGTCCGTTGCAAGACCTGCGGAATCAATTCACCGTGGTCTCGGGAACGTCGCATCCGGGGGTGAAAGGTGGCCACCGAGCTGAGGCGAGCATTTTGACCGCGACGCCGATGGGGTCTGCGGGCAAGGCGAAGAACTCGATCTCGATCGATCAATTGCTCGCCAAACACTTTGGCGATGCCACTCGATTTCCATCACTGGTGCTTAGCAACGGCGGATCAACCAGTCCGTCGTACACCGAAAATGGATCGATGATTCCACCCGAATCATCGCCATCGCGTTTGTTTGCCAAGTTGTTTATCAACGATCCACCCCAGCAGCGAAAGATTCAAGCCCAACGTGTTCACGAGGGACGCAGCATCATGGATCTTGTCGGCGAGGATGTTAAATCGCTCGAGCGGCAACTCGGCGTGGGTGACCGCAATCGATTGGACGCCTATTTCACGAGCGTCCGTCAGTTGGAAAAACGGATGGAATTGTCCGAACGCTGGGCCAAGCTTCCCAAACCAGATGTCGATGCCAAGAAACCCGTCGATGTAGGCAACCCGAATGATCTGATCGCTCGGCAAAAAACGATGTGCGAAGTGATTAAACTCGCTTTGCAAACCGATTCGACTCGCTACATTTCGTTTCACGTTCCTGGCAGCGGTGGCGTTCTTCCGCTCGAAGGTGTCGACGAAGGCTATCACTCGCTAAGCCACCATGGTCAAGACGAAGACAAGTTGTCGCAATTGGCGATCGTCGAAGAAGCGTTTGTGGATCAGTGGGGCCAGTTCTTGCGAGATCTGAAAGAGACCGACGACTCGGGGGCTTCGCTGTTGGATTTGACCACGGTCTTTTTGACTAGCAATTTGGGCAACGCGTCCAACCACGACAATCGCAATATGCCCGTGTTGTTGGCTGGCGGAGGCTTCCGACATGGACAACACCTCGCATTTGATCGAAAGAACAATTACCCTCTGCCGAACCTGTACGTTTCGATGCTGCAGAATCTGGGCATGGAAATCGACCAATTTGCTACCAGCACCGGAACGATGAACGGGTTATCCAGCTAACCACCTATTTGCTCCGTTCCCAAGCAATCCGTCGTCAACATGTCGCTCTATTTCTTTGTGAGTTCGCAGCGTCAGTTGACCGAGGGGACGCCGTGGGCCGAGACCATTGCCGATTCGATCGATGCTGAAATCGTCTTGGTCGTATTAGGCCAGGACCGCAGCACACTTGCGGAACAGGCTCGAAAAACGCTGCAGTCTTCATCGACGATTAAGACAATCGAGGTGGTCGATGAAGATATCGATTCGGTACTGAACCACATTCGTGTCAAAAAATCGTCCTTGGTTCTGATCGTCAAGGAAGCTCATGATGAACCGCTGCAGCGATCCTTGTTCGAGCGTTCGCCGGTTCAAACATTGTGGCTTCGCATCAACGGTGTTCCGCCAACCTCGTCATCGCAAATCTTTGATTTCGATGGCTCCACGCAATCGGCGACGCAGCGGATCGCCAAGCGGTTACTCGGGCATTCCGGCCAAGCACCGCTCCTCGAAAACGATCTGCCGATTGACGCGGACAACCCAAAGTGGCTGGAACAGGAAGCCGTTCGGCTGGAAACCCAGCGGTGCCAAACGGGAGACATGGTTTGGATCCTCTATGGGCGGACGCCGGGTGAGGAAACACGGTATGCCGCCGCTCGTGCACTGATGAAGGAATCGACCCAGGCGTCGATTGCCTTGATTAGCAAAGGGGAAACGTTTCCTGAATCGTTGGCTTCACGACTGCGGTATTGGTCCACTCATGTTGCCGAACCGGTGACACGAGAGCAACGAGTTGAGTTGTCACAGTCGTTGACCGAAGGCTCGCATCCGAGCTGGGAGTTTTTGGGATTGATCTCGGCATCCGCCATGCTGGCGGCTTTTGGATTGCTGCAAGATTCGGCAGCGGTGATTATCGGAGCGATGTTGATTGCTCCGTTGATGACACCGATTGTCGGCGCCGGCTTGGCACTGACTCATGGTAACCGTCCGCTGTTTCAGACGGCTTCCAACGCGATTGTAATTGGTTTCCTTGGAGCCTTGAGTTCCAGTTTTCTCTTTGGTTGCCTTGTGGTGATGTTGCAGACGCCCGAGGTTACACCCGAGATGTGGGCTCGCTGTAAACCATCGGCTTTGGATTTTTGTGTCGGGCTGGTCGGAGGAATGGCGGCTTCCTACGCGCGGACACGCAGCCATCTTTCCTCGGCGTTGGCGGGTGCCGCAATCGCAGCCGCACTGGTGCCGCCAATATCGACGGCGGGGCTGCAGATCGCATTTCGTATTACTCAAGGCGCTGATAGCCCGATTTGGAGTAGCGGACAAGGGACGCCGATCTTTGGCCCGGTGTTGCTGGTTTCGGTGAATGTGTTGACGATCATGATGGGATCCTCCTTTGTACTGTACGCACGCGGCATGCGAGTAGACCGCGCGTTTACGGTTGGCCAACGCTGGGCCGGACGGATGACGATCCTGTTGGTCACCCTGATGCTTCTGGTTCTGGTCTGGACGCTCGGTCACTGAGTGGGGTGGCAAGATCTTTCGGTAGGCTGGGCTCAAGCGGCCAATAAAACTTCGCCCCATCATCCTTGCCCAACTGCCGCTGTGCGTATTGAATCATTTTTTGCCGCTGACGCTCTTTTGCTGCGGTATGCAGGTTGACTTTGCCGGTTGCGCGGATCATTCGCATTTCCGCAAGCGGTTGAACGTGTGCAACAGGTTTATTCCCAACGATGCCTACCGCTGCTATCCGATGAATAACAGTAACAATTGATTCGCACGAGACAGGGATCATGAGCCAGGGATCACGAAATGGGGATCACGAAATGGGGATCACCGTCAGCAGCACTGCTCGCTTGTTTCCAGCGTTAACGAGTTGCACGAGAACGAACTCAGTTTGAATATTGGTGTATTTGATGTCTAAGCGACGACTCTATTTTGCTAACTTGCTACTTGCCGCATCGACCGCCAGTATGGTTGGGTGTGCATCGCCGGGGATGTTTTCTTCGTTAGTGGAATCCAACCCGTCGTCGTTTGACGTGTCGCTGATTGACGCACCTGAGGGATCCGCTGAGGAGGTTATGGTTAAGACGGCTGAATCTAACTCGGCTGGGCCCACCGTGACGGAAACGGCCAGTTCCCAAAGTGATATTTCCCAAGTCAACTTTGATGATTTTGGCTTTGCCAGCGATGGCCAAGCGACGTATCCCGAGACGATGGTGCAAGTTGCCGTTCCGTTTGAAAATACATCCGGTGAAATCGCTAGCGAACCATCGACAATGACCCTGGCGGATTTCGAAGCTCTCGCTCTTGGCAACAATCCAACCATCCAAGGACTTGTGGCCACGACGCAAAAAGCAGCGGGTTTTCGCACGCAAGTAGGGTTACGGGCCAATCCGACGGTCGGTTACCAAGGCATGCAGTTGGCCGATGAAGGCACCGATCAACACACGGTCTTTATCTCTCAAACGCTAGTCACCGCAGACAAATTAGAGCTGAATCGTCGTGTTCAGAACGAAGCCCTGCGAGCTCAATTGTTTCAGTTGGAAGCACAAAAATACAGAATTGCGACCGACATTCGCGTCAAGTTTTATGATGCCTTGGCGGCTCAGCAACGGATGAAATTGATCCACGACTTTCAATCCGTTGCCGACAAGGGGTTGGAGTTAGCCGAGCTTCGCAAGGAGGCACTCGAAGGATCGCAATTGGATGTGGTGCAAGCCAAGGTGCAAAAGAACGAGATCGATCTTTCGTTGCAGCAAGCCGAAATTCGGTATGCGGCAGCGTGGCGAGAACTCGTAGCGTTGGCCGGGACTCCGCACATGCAGCCGCTCACACTGCAAGGCGAATTGCCTCAGTCCGAAAACACGCTCGATTGGTCAGATGTTGCCGCCACCATGGTCGCGTCGAGCCCCGAATACCAAGCTGCTCAGACACGAATCAGCCAAGCGCGAGCGAACATTCGGCGTCAATGTGTCCAGCCTATTCCGAACCTCGATCTCCAAC
>NZ_ANOG01000037.1 GCF_000346295.1 Rhodopirellula maiorica SM1
ACAGCCCTTCAGTTAGAAATTCCAGTGTACGATTGGAATCAGGGAACGATTCGGCAAGCCGAAGCGGACGTAGTACGGCAGCGAGGCGAGATCGAGCGAGTTGAATTATCACTCCAACGACAACTGGCGAAAATTTACCGCGACTACTTGACCGCGGTTCAGAAAGTCCGCAGTTATCAGGAAGTCATTGTTCCCGAATCGCGACTGGCCTATGAAGTGCTACTGGATGCTTACGAAGAGGATCGTGTCGATTGGCCTCAGGTTCTCGCCGCCCAGTTAACGTATTACCAAATGCGAGTCCAGTATGTACAGCAATTGGTTGCATGGCGAAGTAACGAAACGCTGATCGCCGGCTACTTGCTCAACGGCGGATTGATGCCGCCGACCGGACCGGAACCTCCGGGACATATTTCAGCTGTGCCGAAACCGAGGTAGCGGCTAGTGGGAAGAGAAGGAGACGGGGAGCTACCAAGCTCTTTGACTCCTCGTTTTCCCTGTTAGCTCATTTTGTCTGAGCGTACTTCTCAAAAAGGATGATCAAATCCTCTAGCACCGCTTCACGCTGGCCCGCGTCGCTGTCGGTGGCGTCGTTGAGTGTTTCGCGGACGTGCTTGATTAGCAATAGCTGGGCGATCTTTGACAGCGCCCCCGTGGCGGCGCTGATCTGCATCACGATGTCCGCGCAGGCCGCGTCTTCTTCGATCATGCGGGCCACCGCGTCTACCTGGCCGCCCACTCGGCGCACGCGATTGAGCAACTTTCTACGTTCTTCGTCGCTGGTCATACGCTGTTCTACGGAACGGATCCGTTTTGGTTTCGAGAGTAAAGATACGGAACAGTTTCCGCTTTGACCGCGATTCTAACGGATAGGGGATTCCCTCATAGACGCCTACTTGCCCGTCTTCTTTTTGAGGCCGGGACGTAACGCTCGAGATGGACCAAGTGACAATGGAAAATCCAATTGCCGGAGTTGTTAGCAATGACCTCAATGCTGGATGTTTTTGCAACACCGACGAGTTCATTGTTTCGGGGGCCCCAGGCACTTTTAGGAATGCGAGCTACCACTCGACCGCCAACGTCTTTATTGGAGTCTTTGATCGTGGCAACGACAGTATTGAGTGGTATCTGATAAAAGAGCAATTTCCGAGGATCAACCTCGACCTGGTATTCGTACGGCTCCGCTTACCGTCGCGAGTTCCGCAACACCTGGCACCGAGACGAGTTAGTAAAGTACATACCAGTCTTGAACGTGACCACGGAGAGACATTCCACCTCTGACCGTTGCTTTGGGCAACACGATTTCTCAAAACAGGCACGCGATTTGCCATCTCCCGATACGCGCCGGGGGTATTCCTAGCACGCCTGGCGCCAGAGTCGAAGTTGACGCAATGAGTCCTTGTTCGAAGATCGAGCTTTGCAAACTCGGTTGGAGGAATCATTAGCGTCATTGTTATTCCCAAACCCAGAAACGATCACGG
>NZ_ANOG01000038.1 GCF_000346295.1 Rhodopirellula maiorica SM1
ATTTTCGCCACTGATGCGACCTGTGACTTGTTGGAGTTCATGCTGCGTGATTCGGCATACATTCAAGAAACCAACGCCGAACGTTTGAACGTCAAACGCGAACAAAAAGGTCAGGACTTGATCGAGCCGATCTACACGATGGAGGATGCCGAGCAAACGCTGCGGCAACTCGAGCGTGTGGAATACGAACAGTGGTTCAGCCCCAGCGATGGGATTCGTGGGCGTTTATGGAACGCGGGCCACTTGTTGGGATCGGCATCGGTAGAAGTCCAACTCGACGAATCCGGCGATACGATTCGTGTGTTGTTCTCAGGCGATCTCGGTCCCGATGAAAAAGCATTTCATTTGGCTCCGGATGCACCGGCCGGATACGACTATGTCGTCTGCGAAAGCACCTATGGCAATCGCGATCGTGAAGACTATACGTTAGAAAAACGTCGTGAGATGATGCGAGAGGAATTGACGCTCGGGCTCAAGCGTGGCGGCAATGTAGTCATTCCCTCCTTTGCCGTCGAACGCAGCCAAGAGCTGCTGCATGACATCGGCGTGTTAATTTCGACTGGTCAAATTCCCGAGGCCGATGTCTATATCGATTCGCCATTGGCGAGAAAAGTCACCGAAGTGTTTATCGATCATGCTCATGATCTGGATGATATCGAAGTCGACGCATCAAATATCTTTCGGCACCGACGTTTCCATTTGGTCCAAAGTGTTCAGGAAAGCAAGGCAATCAATCGCATCAAGCGGGGTGCGATTATCATTTCAGCGAGCGGAATGTGTAACGCCGGCCGAATTAAACACCACCTGAAAAACAATATCTGGCGACGCGAATCGACCGTCTTGTTTGTCGGCTACCAAGCGCCGGGCACCCTCGGGCATATTATCACCAGCGGTGCAAAACGGGTTCGCATCTATGGCAAAGAATACAAAGTCGAAGCGGCCATTCGTAGTATCGGCAACTATTCGGCGCATGCCGACCAAGGCGAATTGATCGATTGGGTCAAAGAGCGAGGCCCCGTTTTGGGAGCGTTGTTCCTAAATCACGGCGAAGATGATGCACGCGAAGTGATGCGAGAAGTATTGCACGAACAAGGCATCGATCGTGACAAGACATTGATGCCGCAGTTCGATGAAACCTTCGAGCTGAAGGCACATCAATGTCCCGTGTTGGTGTCACACCCCAAACCACGTTTGGATGAATCGCAAACGGTCCGCGATTGGCATAATGACTACGCCAGTTTCATGATCAATTTGAGTGACAGGCTTGGCTCGATCGAGGATGGTCACAAAAAGGCCGATTTGATCCACCGCTTGTCGGCTTTGTTGGATCAGTAAACGTGGTACGGACAGGGGCTGATGCGAAGTCTGTTTAAGTATATCGTCGACGCGGTGCGACAGCCTCGCGAAGAGCTGACGCGTCAACAAGAGTCGGTGCGGTACGCATTTGACTTGACCGCTCATTGTTGGCGTCAACTGGTGCACTATCGCGCCGAGGGGATGGCCGCGGAGCTGACGTACCGAACCATCTTTTCATTGATCCCGGTCGTCGTGCTTGGCTTGGTCATGTTTCGCATCGTCGGCGGACTCGAAGAGGTTCAGCAAAAAGTCGAAGACCAAGTCTATTCGTTTTTTGGCGTTCCTTATATTCCCGAGGACTATGTCGAAAGCGAATCGGATCCACAACGCGAGCTGCCGATTGATTGGGATGCGGGCGACGGGCAAACCGATTTCAGTTTGTCGCCTCCATCAATGGCACAACCCGAAAGGACGGTGGTTCGCGAGACCACTCCGGATTCGCAGCCACAGCCCGATTCACAGCCGCAGCCCGATTCGCAGCCACAGCCGGTTGCCGAGCCCGCAGAATCGCTGGCCGGTTCCGGCATCGATGCGAGCGAAACCGAGGACTCCAGCACCGCTGCCGAATCGCGTCGTCAAACACGAGCGGGGATTCGCAAGGCGCTGCACGAAGCAACGACCAAGATTGCTGAGCTTGATTTTGCGTCGATCGGTGTCATCGGGTTGGTGTTGTTTATCTATGCCGCGATTGCGTTGGCCAATGCCACCGAATCGATTTTTAATTTGATCTTTGAAGCCTCGACTCATCGGCCAGTCCACATCCGTGTTGCCATTCATTGGTCGATCATCACATTGGGCAGCGGTTTGTTGGCGATCAGTTTGTATTTGTCGGGCCAAGCCGTCGATTGGTTTGGGACGCTCGGAGCAAATCAAAAGCTTGTGGCGAGCGCATCTCATGTTTTGTCGTTGATTGCGAGCTGGGCGCTGCTGTTTTTGCTTTATGCGTTGATGCCCAACACGCATGTGTCGGTTCGAGCGGCGGCGATCGGATCGTTTGTGGGGGCATTGCTGTGGCAGGCGGCAAAAACGGGATTTCAAATTTATGTCGCCACCGCGCTGCCTTATTCGGCGCTGTATGGATCACTGGGGTTGATCCCGTTATTTCTGTTTTGGATCTATTTGACGTGGTTGATCTTTTTGTTTGGTTTGATTCTGACCCGAACCCTTCAGATGATGCGTGGTCAACGTTCGGCCAAGTGGATTGATGCCGACGACGAGACATCGCTACAGGGGGATCCCGATTGGATGTTGCCGATGATGGTCGAAGTGGCCGAAGCGTTTGAGGCTGGCAATACACTCGATTTTCAGCAGCTCTCGACACGGCTTGGGCTTAACGGCAATCATGCTCGCGAGATGGCCGAGCGTCTGATCGATGCCAAGTTGCTGCGGCGAGTGACCCAAGGCAATGACGACGACGAGGATGATTCGTTGACCTTGGGGCGACCGGCCCATCAGATCGAAATTCAACAGATATTGACGCTGGCTCATCATTCGCGGTCGATCAGTCGTCATCGCGCATGGGTCGCGCTGCGAGAGATCCAAAAGACCCAGCGAGATGCGGTGGCGGGCCAAACGCTCGCGTCGCTGATGAGCGATGACTGAGGCCCCAAAAACATTCGCGGTGCGGCACACGCCCAATGCCATCTACTTTGGTAGCGGCACGGCGCGAGCCGTCCGGTTGAGGCGGATAAAAAGGTCGGTTTAGACCGGGCGGGCCCCGCGCCGCACCGCTACAAACGCCACCCGTTTAGTGCCAAAGTAGAGGGCATTGGGCGCACGCCGTTCGGGTTGTTGGATTCGGAACAAACGTCTGTGCGATGGGACACGTCAAACGCAAGGTTTTTCCCGAAACGGACGTCCCCGACGCCCCCATTACTTGCACTGGACGTGCGGTACCTTATGATCAAGGGGCAAAAAGACTCGTGTTGGCGAGTCCTTCGTCTCTCCCTTCGAATGATATGAGCGTCATGATGCTGTCGCCCGTCCTTTCCGCTGTCGCCGAAGCTGCCCCTGTTGGATTTGGATTGCCGCTGGCGAATTGGCAATTGCTCGGTCAAAAGCCGATGAACGTGGTTTGGTTGGCGGTCGCACTGTTTGTGCTTTTCTTGATTGCGATCTTGGGCTTTTTCTTTATCCGCTACGGAAAACTGTGGTTTCAAGCTTACATGTCGGTCGCCGACGTCAGCTTGATGAGCTTGATTCGGATGCACTTTACCAAGGTCAATCCTAATGTGATTGTCCAGGCCAAGGTGATGTCCGCGCAGGCGGGGCTAAGCATTTCGCGGCGTGACGGGATTAGCACTCGACGGTTGGAAGCCCACTATTTGGCGGGCGGCAATGTGATGAATGTGATCCACGCGATCATCGCGGCTCATCGCGCCGAAATCCCCTTGGACTTTGACCAGGCGGCTGCGATCGATTTGGCCGGACGTGATGTTCTGGATGCGGTGCAAACGAGCGTTTACCCGAAAGTCATCGATTGCCCCGACCCGAGCCGAACCGGAAAAACCACTCTCAGTGCAATCACTAAAAATGGAATCGAGCTTCGGGTGCGTGCCCGTGTCACGGTGCGAACCAATATTGAACAGTTGATTGGCGGAGCGACTGAGGACACCGTGATCGCGCGTGTGGGCGAAGCCATCATCAGCTCGATCGGTTCGACAACCGACCACTTCAAGGTGCTCGAGAATCCCGACATGATCACTCGTGTCGTGCTTTCGCGTGGTCTCGATGCCCAAACCGCGTTTGAGATCGTTTCGATCGATATTGCGGACATCGATGTTGGCGAGAACATTGGAGCTCGCTTGCAAAGCGATCAAGCCGAAGCTGATACGCGTGTCGCGCGTGCCCAGGCCGAGCGTCGACGCGCCGAAGCGATTGCCGAAGAACAACAAATGAAAGCCAAGGTTGCCGAGAATCGTTCGCAGTTGGTTTTGGCCGAAGCCAAGGTGCCGATGGCGATGGCTGAAGCGTTCCGCGGCGGTCGCATCACCGCACCCAACGCTAGCTAGACCATGAGTCGGAAATCTTATCGAGTCAAATTCGAGGGCGGTTCGGGGTTTGAATTAGCGGGCATTATCGACCGTCCTGATACCACCGCGGCGGTTCCCGTGTTGGTGCTGAGTCATTGTTTTACTTGTAACAAAGACTTGAAAGCCATCGTGCGAATCTCGCGAGCTCTTGCCGAACGCGGGATTGCGGTGCTTCGCTATGACATGACGGGGCTGGGCGGTAGCAGCGGTGACTTTTCACAGACCAACTTTTCGACCAACGTGGCCGATTTGAAGGCCGCGATCGCGTTTGCGGATGCCGAAGTGGGCGACGTGCACGCGTTGATGGGACACAGCTTCGGTGGGGCTGCGTCGCTGGCGGTTGCAAGCGAATTTTCAAGCGATGTGAACAACAAACTGTGTTGCGTGATCGCGTTGGCAGCACCGAGTGACACGTCTCATTTGGCGAGCTTGCTGTTGCGGATGAACCCCGCGATTGAAGTCGACGGCGAGGGCGAAGTGTCGATCGGAGGCATTCGGTGGCAGATCGATTCGCAAATGGTCGCTGATTTTCGTAGTCATCGTTTGGCCGATTTGATCACCAATATTCGTATTCCTACGCTGGTCATGCATTCGCCGGTCGATGAGACGGTGGGGTTTGACCATGCGTTGCGGATCATGTCACTGATCAATCAGTCGGAAGCATCCGAGGCGGACGCGTCGGCCCCCAGTAAAAGCAAGCCGCTGTGTTCGTTGGCTTCGCTCGATGGGGCGGATCACTTATTGGCCCAACATGCTCATGACATCGAATATGTCAGCGATTTGGCTGCCGCCATGGTGCGTCGATACTGTCGCCCGTAATCGAAAAACTGTTAACCGAGGCCTACGGAACCGTGATGCAGCGAGAGATCCTTTTATTTGCCGCCATCCGTGATGCCGCCGGTACCGATTCGATTGTCATGGAGCTAACGAGCGACGCGACGGCCGCTGATGTGCTCGGCGAGCTCGCCCAGCGAGTCCCGTCAGTGCAAACGCTCGTCCCATCGTGCCGTGTTGCGCTGGACAATCGTTATGTGGCGAACACGCAGCCGCTCGGAGCGGCAAAAGAAATCGCGATCATTCCACCAGTCAGTGGCGGTTGAAAGTGATGTCGGACTGTTACGTTGAATTGACCCACGACCCGATTGACGCGAATGCGCTTTTGCCGAAGGTCGGTGATCCCGATGTCGGAGCCCATGCATGGTTTTACGGAGTGACGCGGCGAATCACCGGCGACCGAGTGACAAGTCTGCTTTCCTACGAAGCCCATCCGTCGATGGCGGTCGCGGAGCTAAACCGCTTGGCGAGGGAGGCGATCGAGCGATTTGGTTTGAGCAAGATCGTCATCGTCCATCGCCTAGGTGAAGTCCCCGTAGGCGAAGCGAGTGTGGTACTGGGTTGCAGTAGTGCGCATCGCAAAGCGTCGTTCGCTGCACTGCCTTGGTTGATGGACCAAATCAAAACCGATGTGCCGATTTGGAAACGTGAAACGTATCGTGATGGAACGACGCAGTGGGTGCATCCCACAAATTCGGTAACGGATAATCTCAACGCGAAGGATCTCAAAGCGAGGGATGACGCATGACGTTGTCTCGTCGTATCTATTTCGATCACGCAGCGACGTCTTGGCCCAAACACACGGACGTCCTCGATGCGATGGACCGCTACGCTCGCGATTGTGGGGCCGCGTCGGGACGTGGCCAATATCAATCGGCCAACATGGCCGATGGGATCCTGCATTCAGCCCGGCTTGGGCTTTCACGCTTAATCGGAAGTCCCACGGCCGAGAGCATCGCGTTTTTCAGCAACGGAACTCAGGCGATCAACGCTGCGATTGGCGGCATCGTTCGCGATGGGGACCATGTCGTGACGACTGCTGCCGAGCACAATAGCGTGCTCCGACCGCTGTCGCATCTTGCCGAAACTCGCAATGTCACGCTCACGATCGTCGACTGTGATCACGATGGCGTAGTGCAAGCGGACGACGTGCTCGATGCGGTTACCGGTTCGACTCGCTTGGTGGCGGTCACTTCGGCTAGCAACGTCACCGGCGCCGAACAACCGATTCAAGCGATCGGCAGTGGTTTGCGAAGCCGCGCCTCGACGGCAGCCTTTCTTTGCGATGCGGCTCAGACGTTGGGGTATTTGCCGATCGATGTGCAAGCATGTGGAATCGATTTGTTGGCAGCACCGGGACACAAGGGAATCGGTGGGCCACAGGGCACGGGGTTCTTGTATGTCTCGCCATCATGGCATGACGAAGTCACGGCAAGCGTGTTCGGGGGCACTGGCAGCCAATCCGAATCGCTGGCGATGCCGACGACGATGCCGGCCAAGCTTGAACCGGGGAACCTGAACGTGGCTGCGATTGCGGGATTGGACGTTGCGGTCAAGCAGATAGCTTCCCGTGATGACGCAGTCTATAGTGAGACGTTGTTATCGGTCGCCCATCAATTAAACGACGGACTTCGCGGCATCAAGTCAATTCGTGTGTTTGGTCAACCGAGCCGATTGCCGATCGTCAGCATCGCCATCGATGGTTTTGAGCCAACCGATTTATCAGCGATTCTGGATTCGCAATTTTCAATTGAAACGCGAGCCGGGTTGCACTGTGCCGCACTGATTCACAAGGCGATTGGCAGCGCGGCTGCGGGGACGCTACGGATCAGCGGTTCGGCGTCCACGTCGCGAGCAGAGACCGCTGCGGTGATCGAAGCCGTCCGGCAAATCGCCGATTCACTCGGTTGAATCTGCCGGATGGGGTGGCTGCGGTCAGCTCGACGGTTTAGCGTCCAATATAGAGTGAAAAGCCGCCTCGGCCGATCGAAATTCCCGATCCTCCGCGATAACCGTAGCTGCCGTAGGACGGATACCGATAGCCGCCACCGTAGTGCGATCGATAGGGCGCCCGGTAATGCGATCCGTAATGGTGCCCATGATGCACCGGCGCTCGATAGCGATGGTGGACACCGTGGTGCCCCCGATGATGGTGGCTTCCGTGATGATAGTGGCTGCTGTGATGGCCACCACTGTGGCGTGAATATCGGCCATTCGCAGCATCTGCGCTACTTGTCATGACAACAGCAGACAACGCGAACACGCAGGCAAATAAAATTTTCTTGAACATCGAGGTTTCTCTTTGCTGAGGGCGTCATTAGAGCGAAACACGATACGATTTAAGACCGCATTTCACGTATAGGATCGATTCGTCGTCAATCGAGGGATTGACGGTCGCACAGAATGAATCCCTGTGCGACAGGTTGAAACACATGACGCTTGCGGTTTGCAGCATCAGGGGGGCGTGTTTCACGAACCTCTCTACCTCTAAATGGGCATCGCCTCCGCCATGCCGCCACCCTCTTTGATGCAACCCGTTGCTTCGTTTAACCGTTAGCCGATTGGCGTACGCATCACGGATGCGAGCACACCTTTGGCTGACTGTTGAACGATTAAATCGACAAGCCGCGGGCGGCTTTCGGTTCAAGGCGATTTCCGGAGCGAAATGCTTCCTTATAAAACGTATAACCTCATTACACGTCGATTTCTTCGGCGTCTTCGGCACGTTCCATGATGAAGCGGAAACGCGCCGATGCATCGCGTCCCATCAAGTCGCTAATCACGCGATCGGTTTCAAGATGGTCATCGACTTCGACTTTCAATAGTCGGCGGGTGCGAGGATTCAGAGTGGTTTCCCAAAGCACCTTAGGCATCATTTCGCCGAGACCTTTAAATCGCGTGATCTCGGGTTTGGCTCGTTTGGCATGCTCGGCCAAGATCTGCTCGCGATGTTCTTCGTCGTTCGCCCAATAGGTTTCTTTGCCGATATCAATGCGATACAGCGGTGGGACGGCGATGAACAAGTGGCCGTCGGCGATCAACGCGGGCATGTGCCGATAAAAGAAAGTCAGCAGCAGCGTCGTGATGTGATGGCCGTCGGAATCAGCATCCGCTAACAGGATGATCTTTTGATAACGTAGCGACGCCAGGTTCAAATTCGGACCGATGCCGCAGCCGAGCGAGGCGATCATGTCCTGGATTTCTTTGTTCTCGACAATCTTTTTCAGCGTCGCACTCTCGGTGTTGAGCACCTTTCCCCGCAGCGGCAGGATCGCTTGGTTGTTTCGATCTCGGCCTTGTTTGGCACTGCCGCCTGCCGAGTCACCTTCGACGATGAACAGTTCCGAATTGCCTTTGCCACTCGCCAAACAATCGCTGAGCTTACCAGGCAACATCGTCCGTTTTGCACCACCTTTGCGTGAGACCGCTTCGGATGCGGCCCTTGATGCTGCGCGTGCTCGCGCCGCGGCGATGATCCTGGCGATGATCGAATCGGCGATCGAACGGTTGTTGTTCATCCATTGTTCCAGCGCCGGTCGGATCGACGCTTCGGTCAACGGTTGAACTTCGGGGTTGTTCAGCCGATCTTTGGTTTGTCCTTGGAATTGCGGTTCAGAAATAAAGATCGACACGATCGCAACCATCCCTTCGCGGATGTCTTCGTGCGAAATCTTGACGCCGCGTGGCGTCAAACTATGGGTGTCGATGTAGTTTCGAACCGCTTTATTCAGCCCGCTGCGGAAACCGTTCTCGTGCGTTCCGCCGTTGCCGGTGGGGATCCCGTTGACATAGCTGCGGACATGTTCGTCGGTCGATTCGGTCCACTGCAGCGTTAGCTCCATGCGAATGTCGTCGTCTTTACGCAGCGTGAACGGTGAATCATGAATCGGACGAGCCGAACGATCCTTCAGCACTTTGGCCAAGTAATCGACAATCCCTTGCTCGTGCAGGTACGTGACCTTGGTGCCTGCGACTTCGTCGATGTAGTTCACTTTGACGCCGCGATGCAGAAAACTGGCGGTTTCCAGTCGCGTGCGGATCGTTTCGCTATCGAAATCGACTTTGGGGAAAATCGTCGGATCGGGACTAAACGTGATCGTCGTTCCGGTGCCGCGAACGGCCCCTTTCAACTTCTGCAGCTTCGTCTTTGCCACGCCTCGTTCGAACATCATCCGGTACTGAGCACCATCACGTCGCACGACGGCTGTCAATTCTTTGGACAATGCGTTGACGACCGAGGCCCCCACGCCGTGCAAACCGCCGGCGGTTTTGTAGTTGCCGCCGTCAAATTTACCGCCTGCATGGAGCACCGTCAGCACCATTTCCAGAGCTGGCTTTTTGGTTTTCGGATGCTTGTCGATGGGGATACCACGACCGTTGTCGCTGACGGTCACACTCGAGCCGTCTTTGTGCAGCGTGACGGTGATCTCGGTGGCGTGACCATTCATCGCTTCGTCGACCGAGTTGTCCACGACTTCCCAAATCAAATGGTGAAGTCCAGCCATCCCCACGCCGCCGATATACATGCCGGGACGTTTGCGAACAGGATCGAGACCTTCGAGGGCAACGATATCCTTCGCACTGTAAGTTTTTGTTGCAGTACTCATATTCAGTTTTCGTCGAACGTTTCAGGTGCAGTGGGTGGAGGAGTCACGATCTCGGCAATCTTGCCGTTCTTCTGGATTTCGGTGCCGCGGCCACCACGCGAGGTAACGCGGTACTTGGCCGTCGAGATCGTTTTCTTCGCTCCTCGATTCGTTTGGACCGTCATCAGATCCCGGTCACCGTTGGATGCTTTGAAACCAAGCAATCGATCGTCGCTGGTCAGCCGGATCAACGTGACTCCCTTGCCCGCCCCGGACAAGTAATTGACTTCTTCGGCAGCACAGACCATCGCTCGACAGTTTTCTGAAACGGCAAGGATCACTTCGCTGCCGTGAATCGCCACGACATCAATGATCGATGCACCCGGGGCCACGCGAGCGAACCGGCGACCGCTCCGCGTGGACGGTTCGGCAAATCCCGCCAAGCCAAAGCGAAGTGCAAATCCATTGGAACTCGCTGCGAACGCATGGGTGTGCGGACACAAATCGGGTTGTTTCGGATCTTCGTGGATGTCGCCGATCACGCGGGGGTCAAATGACATCGCCGCGATGATGTGTTCACCATCCTTCAGTTTGAACAGCTTTTGGATCGGTTCACCAAACCCGGTCGACGCAGGGATGTCGATCATGCGGGTGGTGTAGCAGACGCCAAGCGACGAGAAAAATCCGATTGACGAAACGGTGTTACCCGAAACGCAGGTCAATACCTCGTCGCCCTGACGCAGCCGGCTCTTACTCGGATCGGCAATCTGTTTTTGTCGCTTCACCCAACCGTCTTTGGTCACCATGATGTGGCAATCTTCGGCGACAATAAAGTCTTCGGCCGCGTACTCGAGTTCTTCGGCGACGGTATTGATCTTGGATTGTCGTTTCGCAAACGGATCTTTGTTGTAAGCGTCGATCAGCGATTCGATCTCGGTGCGAACGATTGTCCAACGTCCCGATTGGTAGTTGTCCTTCGAATCTTCGTTCAGCAGTTTCTTGATCTCGTTGGCTCGCTTTCGCTTGTCCTTCAACTCGTTCACGATCATGTTGATCTCGAGTCGTGCCAAGCGATACAGTTTCAGTTCCAAGATCGCGTCGGTTTGCTCTTCATCGAGTCCACCTTTGTCCGCCGGGAACCGCTTCATGATCTTCATCGCGGCGTCGGCTTTGCCTTCGGATTTTCGGATGATTTGGATGATCTCGTCCAACGCATCGAAGATCAACGCGTAGCCTTCGAGGATATGGATCCGTCGCAGCAACGCGTTCAGTTCGTTCTCGAGCCGTTTGGTCAAGACTTCCAAACGGAAGTGCAAGAAGTGCCAAAGCACCTCTTTGAGCCCCAAGCGGTTGGGGGCTCCCACCTCAGGATTTTCAGTGGGAACCAAGCACGTCATGTTGACGTTAAAGTTCTTTTGGAAATCGGTGTGTCGGTACAAGTAGGCGAGGACTTTGTTTTCGTCAGCCCCTTTCTTCAGCATCAAATCGACGCGAATTTCGTCGGTCGACAAGTCGCGTGCTTCGATTACCAACGGCAACTTGCCCGAATAGATGATCTCGTTGATCCGTTCGACCAACGCCGACTTGTTGACCCCAAACGGAATCGAGCTGATCTGCAGAACCGGGCTGCCTTTGGTTTTCGTATTCAGTTCGGCAGTGCCACGCAGCTTGATCGTGCCTTGGCCGGTGCTGTAGATCTCGCGGAGCTCTTCCTTGGTATTGGTAATCTCGCCGCCGGTGGGAAAGTCCGGGCCTTGGACCGCATCGTTGGCGACCAGTTGGTAGTCTTTGATCTCGGGGTCGCGAAGCAGTTTCAGCAGCGCCTGGCAAACCTCTTTCAAATTATGCGGTGGGATGTTGGTCGCCATCCCGACGGCGATTCCGGTGGCGCCGTTGACCAACAGGTTGGGAACGCGGCTGGGCAACACGACCGGTTCTTCGCGGCTGCCGTCATAGTTGGGTTTAAACGCCACCGTGCGGGTGGCCAAGTCGGCCAAGACCTCGTTGGCGATCGGCGTCATACGGCACTCGGTGTACCGCATCGCCGCCGCGTTGTCGCCGTCGACGCTGCCGAAATTTCCGCTACCGTCGATCAGCGGCATGCGAAGCGAGAATGCCTGAGCCATCCGCACCAAGGCTTCGTAGATCGAGCTGTCACCGTGGGGGTGGTAATTACCCATCACGTCCCCGACGACCTTGGCACATTTTCGGTGCTTCGCGGTCGCGTTGAGACCTTGTTGGTTCATCGTGTACAGGATTCGCCGCTGGACGGGTTTCAATCCGTCACGCACGTCCGGCAAGGCTCGGCTGGTGATCACCGACAACGAATAGTTGAGATACCGTGATTGAGCCGCTTGCCGTAGCGGGATCGACGTCAGCAATTGGTCATCGACCGCGTCAAACAGAGATCCGTTGCTTTCGCCGTTGTTTTTGGAAGTGCCTTTTCGGCTGGATCCCGAAGATGAGTTTCGTTTTTGCCGTTTGGCCACGCCTTGAAGTCCTTTTGGTCAGTCCTGCGGATTTTCGAATCAGAATTGATGTTGTCTGTTTAACGGCAACCGCCAGCCGTCGGAAAGATCGATCCGGAAGTTCGATCGCTGCTTCTTCTTCGGCAATCTTGCCTAGTCAACCTGCGTAATTTGTACGCTTTGCAGCCGATTCGCTCGATAGGGCAATCTCGGAAGATTCTGCGCCGCTAAAGGGGTTATAGCGATCAGAGCTATCGCAGCGAAACCACGGATCACGTGAAGCTGGGCGAGCAAGTGAGCAAAAAAATCACGAACGCAGGGGATTTTGCCCGAATTACAATGACGTAGGAATCTCTCTGGAAATCAGTTGCATTGCCAGACCCCCCATTAGCCCTCGCCAAGTTTCGCGGGGCTACCGCACGTGAAAATTAGATTGGGTTCGTCGGAGGAACCGTAGGATGAAACGTCAAACCATGCTCGGAATCGCAGCCATGGCGTCACTTGCCATGGTCGCGGTCATGAACCAAACGGCTTCCGCCCAACACTTTGGACGCGGCGAACGGATCGTCAGCTCGCACGTCGTCAGCGACGAAGTGGTCGCAGGTGGGTCGCAATATGCAGGCGATCTGTCCGCCAGCGACGGCTACGTCAGTGGGGTAGGAATCCAGCGTCAATATGGCACTCCCGACCTGTTTTACAACTATTATACCCAAGGCAATGCAAACCGAGCCAACGCTCAAATGTACTTGTCGCCTGGACCGATTCCGCCGAATGTCGGGCATACCTTCTATACTTACCAGCCGTTTTATCCCCACGAAATGCTTTACGCGCACAAGGATCGATTCCACAACTATTATGACAATGGGCGAGGAATGAACCGCACGCGAGCGACGTACTGGTATCCGCCCGTCAAGCAAGCCGCCAGCAACCTTTATTGGAACTACCTACGGCTCCCTCGCTAACGATCTTTAGGGGGCTGCCGAGGAAACCCAGCCCGACACTCGCACCTCCTATTTTGGGAAATGAATCATGATTCGACGTCTTGTCCTTGCTGCTGGTTTAGTGGCGACCCTTTGTGGCACAATGCAAAGCGAAGCGAACGCAGGGGATCCCTACGCCATGACTCATATTTGGAATCAAAACTTTGCCATGGATCGCCCCTGGCACGGCCCTTACTATCATCAGAATTACGGCCAACCTTTGGCATTGGTGGTGCCACCAACCGCCCACATGCGTCAAACGCTATCGTGGGGCGTCAGCCAAAACTTGATGTATCCAATTCACCACCAATATGGTCGTAATGCCAGTTACCCTGGTGCTGCAGCCCCAGGCAGTTTCTACGCAACGCCCGGTTGGCCAAGCCACACCGATCAATTTGGCGTCTACTACGTTCGCGGCCCCTGGTAACGTCATCACGGCGAGCACCAAAGCAACAAAAAACGGCACACCTCAATTGAGATGTGCCGGTTTTTTTATGGTTCCGTAGCGAGCGTCAGCAAATGCTGCGTGGTTGCGGCCAAGCGATCCGAAACGCACGCAACGTTTGTGACGCGCAAATGAAACGGAAGCCGTGGCTAGCAGGCTGTTGATTTGATGAAGTTTCCCATGGCAAGGGGTGGCTGATGGACTACCTCGTCCGTCATTGATGTATTCGACGGACTAGGAAGTCCGTCGTACGACTAAATCAACAAGCCGCTAGGCCCAAACGGCCGCCAGGGATTTCACCCAATCATTCCAGCCTGTCTGGTTAGGCTGCTGCTAATTTCGACGGCCTGGAAAGGCCGTCGTACCGTTCCGACCTATATTCGACGGCCTGGAAAGGCCGTCGTACTGTTTTAGTGGTGCCAGTGACCGGTGCGGTGCCAATCATAATGGCCTGGCTGGACGTGATAGTGGTTGCCATGACGGATGATCTCCGTTGGATGGTAATCCCAGTGGCTGGTGTCGTGGTAATGACCATGACCGTGTCCATAACCGCCGTACCGATAGCCCCCATAGTGCGAGCGGTGTACGCCGTAGTGCGGTATGTGGTGTCGATAGTGGCCGTGACTGTACCCGCGCCCTCCTACGGAGATATGTAGGCCCCCAACCCGCAAGAATCCATTGCCGGCTTCCGCAGTCGAGGTGTCCGCAGTCAAGGCAAAACAGGCAGCGATTGCTGGAACCGCAATCCATTTTGTAATTGAAAACATCTTCTTCGAACTCCCCAAAATTGTTTCACGCCTAAGCCAAACCCCGACTTAGGATCTCAATCGCTGTGAGTTGCTACGATCGTGCCGTGAAACACGAGCGTGAAACGTTTTTCGCCCGAGTACTTTTTTTCGTATTTTTAAGTCCTTTTCCTGTAACACTTTGCGTGCCAGCGTTTGCTGGTGATAATTTATGGGGTGGTCCAGAATAGCGCACAAGTCAGTTTATAAGGTGCGTTCAAAATGAGTGCGCTGGTGATGTCGAATCGATGGCGCTTGGTGGATTGGTATGGATTCGCAGGAACCGTAATGCGTTTTTCGCATTAGCCGTTTTTCACATCAGCAGTAGTTCGCGGCTTGCTACAATGATCGCTTGGCGCCTCTCGCGTCGTTTCTCTCCTCGATTAGGAGATTTTCGGATGGCTATTGCGGCACACCCACTCGCGTCCCTCCAACACAGCCGGATTGTCTATCGCCGGTTCGCCGTGGTCGCGATGTACATCATGGCGGCTTGTTTAGGAGCAATGCAGGTCGTCACGCTGAACAGCGGCACGCTCGGGATCTTAGGGGCCTTGGGGCTATCCACTTCGGCGACGATGTGGTTTTGGATCGATTCCCACGTGCGATCGCGGCCGCATCCTTGGAGTCTACAGTTTGTCTTTTTCCTGACTTGGCCGCTGGCGTCGCTGATTTACCTGTTGGCGTCGCGAGGGGGCGTGCGAGGACTCGGGTATTGGTTGCTGCATGCGATCGGGTTGAGTGTGACAATTGCCATTGCATCCGTGGTCGGAATGCTGGTGGTGATGCTGCTTCCCTAGCATGCACTAACGAAACGGATCAATCGAACTTGTCGACCCAGCGGGTCCAAGACGCGATCTCTTCGTCGCTGAGCATCGGTTTGGGCAGGGTGCCTAGCCGGGTGCTGCCCGGCGTACCGGGTGTTTGTGCGCGGACGATTAGCATGCCGTTGACGTTGACCTCGAATCCAATCATCCGATAGCGACTTTCTTGACCATGAGCGATTGGGTCGATTTTAAAATCATACCGACCCAACGAATGCCAATTGTCACGTTTGATTCCAGAGGTTTCCACCAGCGAGAGCGCCATTGTTTCCTGCGTGTCGCCCACGGTCAGACGTCGGTTCGTGCGGGCGGGCAGCGCAGTGCCTCGAGGAACGATGGGCATGATGCGGCGGCGGCCTTGCGGGGCTTCGACGAGGATGCCAATCGTTTGGCTAGTCACCGATTGAGGCGGCATTGCGATGCTGCCACGGCCGGGCAGTTCGCTCGCTAAACAAGCCGCTGCGCCTCGAGCGACATCGGTGCGATCGACCACTTGAACAACGATCTCTTCATTGAGTCCTCGCAGGATCTCGCTGCGTATCTCGTTCAATCGCAATAGCGGCCCAAGTGTAACGATTCGGTCAATCCGTTTTCGCGACAGCGATGCATAGTGGCAAGCTGATTTGATCGCACCACGAACGCCCTCGACCAAATCTTCGCATGCGGCTAGCCATTCGGCACGCACCAACGTCACCGTTTGCTCGACTCCGCCAAATTCGAGCGTCACATTCGTGGTCGGCATCAGCATCAACGCGTGCATTGCGGTTTCGCATGCGATTTGCAGATGGGCTGCTTGAGCCGAGCGGCGTGGATCGACTCCGTGATTTTTTTCGAATGCGGCGGCTGCCAAGTCGACCAAACGCTGCATCCACGGCAGCGTACCGGTATGCCAATGCCCCGCGGTGGAGATTTGTTTCATGCGGCTTGCATCACGCTGAAACACGGCGGCTTCGGTGCCTTGTCCGGTCAAACCAAGAAACAAAAATCTTCTGGTCGGTGGTCGTGTCGAGCGATGTCATCGCCACTTCGCTACGTGCGGATTCATCGACTGGCGGCAACAACAACGACTGAGCCGCCGCGACACTGCGGTCGATCAAACGCACCGTTTTTAGCCCCGCCATCTGAGCCGATTGCAGAATGCTTTGGCGATGGAGTTGGTCATAGCTAGAGGGAACCGTGATCGCCACGGCGGCGGGCGTCCCTTCGAAGTGCCAAGCGTTGCGAGCAAGTCGTCTTAGCAGAAGCGCCAGCAGCACTTCGGGCGGACATTTTTGACCCGCTACCGTCCGTTCGACAACTTGTTTGCCGATATACATGGGCAGACAATGCACCAGACTCTTTGATTGGGTCGCCCGCCGCTTCATCGCCTCGTCACCGAAAAACAACTGGTTCGCGTCGCTACCGATCGACATGCGAAACAGTTGACGTTTGTCGCCTCCGGCATACAGCGTGTTGACCCCGCCCTGAGGCGAGGCTTCGGCGGCGGCAGCGTAAAACATCCCCATATCAAACGCCAACACGTTTGCGAGATGGGCGGAGGTCGAGCCACCGACGAACGTGGAACCTTCGCCGATCGGTTGCCGCAGCGCAAATTCGGCCAACCATTGCGGTTCATTCGTCTTGTCGGCGTACTCGCCAAGGTCTTCGATCACTTCATCAAGTGACGTGTACCGTGCGTGAGGCTTTTTGGCCATCATGCGTCGAAACAGGTTGGCGAACTGCATGTCGACATCGCGGCGAACCTGCATCAAATCAGGAATTTCGCCGTGACGATGCCCGTAAACCTGCTCGAGATATTCACCGGTAAACGGTGGTTGGCCGGTCAGCAAGAAATACAACGTCGCACCGAGCGAATAGATGTCGCTCCGCGAATCGGCGGTGTCGGCATCCTCGAGCTGCTCGGGTGACATAAACGACAACGTGCCAACTAAACGGCCTTTTGACGGACGCGCATCGACCATGTCTTTGGTGGTCGAGTCGTCATTTTGTGATGCCGGTACGGCCCGTCGACGCTTGGTCAAACCTGCGGTGCTGATGCGAGCGAGTCCCAGGTCCAATACTTTGACCGTGCCGTCCTTGGATCGCATGATGTTGCCCGGTTTGACATCGCGGTGGACGATGCCGGCGCGGTGGGCGTGCAACAGTCCCATCGATGCTTGGCGGATGATCGATGCTGCTTCGCCGACCGGTAAAGGGCCGCGAGTGGCCACCGTGTTGGTCAACGTCATCCCGTCGACGTACTCCATCGCCAAATAGTGGATGCCGTGATCTTCGCCCGCATCAAACGCCGCGACGATGTTGGGGTGCAGGACACGCGAAGCGGCACGGATCTCTTCATAAAAGCGTTCGACCGCCTGGGGATCCTTCATCAATTGCCCAGGCAGCATCTTTAGTGCAACGGTCCGCTGCATGCGAACATGTTCTGCCAAAAAGACTTGCCCCATACCGCCGCTGCCCAATTTCTCTTTGAGCACGTAGTCGCCAAGCTGTTCGGGCATCGGCTCGACTTGCGCTTCCCCGACGCTGGTCGCCCCGTTTCCCGAGCTCGCAAAAAGAGCGGACCCGGAAAGATCGAGTTCCGAAAAATCACCGCTCGACTGACCGCCTCCATCACATGTTGGAGGCTCGTCCGCATCGGGGAACAAGTTGGAAGAGGACGTTTCAGGCACGACGAGGTATCTTTGGAGCGAAAAAGTTGCTGGAAAGATCGTGGAGTACCAGCTGCCCCGCATTCGGCTGAATGTTTGTGCTGGGGGGGTAAGCCGTATGGCTCATCTGTTGGAACGCTAATTTTAAGCGAAGGAACTCATTTTTATAGACCGAAGGGGCTGTATGGATGACCAGAACCGCCGGATTCGGTACGATTCGTGAGGATTCTAAGGCGTTTCATCGCGGGTTGCGTTGTAACACTGCCCAAACAAGCTGTTTGTCTCGGTTTCCTGTTTATTTCCTTTACTTCGCATAACGGAAGTCAATCTCTTGTCTGACCCACAATCGGCTCGCCCTCATTCTACTGCCGTTGGTTCGGATTCTGCCGGGACGGACCGTCTGTTGCGGATCGCGACTCGCGAGAGCCCGCTGGCGATGTGGCAAGCCGAGCATGTTGCTAGTCTGCTTCAAGCGGCTGGTTTCGCCACGAAATTGGTACCAATGGTTAGCGGTGGTGATACCGACATGCGTCCGATCGATTCGGGACGTCAGGTAGGCGTGTTTACCAAGCGAATTCAGCAAGCGATTTTGGATGACGAGGCCGATATTGCGGTCCATTCGCTCAAAGACCTGCCGACCGAAGTCGACCCAAATCTGGTGCTTGCCGCGGTACCGCAGCGCGAGGTCGTCCAAGATTGTTTGGTGTCCAATTCGCAGTGGACAATTGCGACGTTGCCCGAGGGGGCCAAGATCGGTACCGGCAGCCGTCGGCGCGCGGCGCAGTTGCGGCATCACCGCCCCGATTTGGATGTGCAACCGATTCGCGGCAACGTGCAAACACGACTCGAGAAATTGCGTGTGGGCGAATACGACGCGATCATGTTGGCGTCGGCGGGGCTAACGCGTTTGCAAATGGACGATGTGTCTCGCGTCGAATTGCCGCTCGATCAAATGTTACCCGCACCAGGCCAAGGGGCACTCGCGATCGAAGTGCACCGCGACGCGAAAGCCGTTCAGGAAATGGTGGGAATCTTGAATCATGTTCCCGCGCGAGCCACCGTGACAGTCGAACGAACGCTATTGGCGGCGCTCAACGGTGGCTGTCTGGCTCCCATCGCCGCCTATGCTCAAATTATCGATGACGTGCTTTCGCTTGATGCAGTGGTGTTGTCGACCGACGGAACTCAGCGGTTGGACGAAAGCCGTTCGATTGATTTTGATCCATCGCAATGGGAATCGTGCGCAAAAACGCTGGCGGACCAAGCAAGCGAAAGCTTGGCGAGTCGAGGAGCTCGTGAATTGATTCACGACACGCGGTTGTGATGCTGTGTTGCCGATCGCATTGGCGATCAGCACCACCGAATCACGGAACATCCCCGCGGCCGTTACGCACCGGCGAAACTGGTTGTCGGATCGACGATCGGTTCATCGCTGTGAATTTGATCGGCTTCGATATCTTCGTCCGCACTCCGCAGTGATCCAAAATACAGCAAGCATGTGACGGCGACGCCCATGCTGATCACAATCCAAAACGGTTGGTACTCGGGGCCTTGCTCTGTCGTTCGCAAAAAGATCGACGCACCGCCCCAACTGCTTTCGGTGATCCGCTGTAGCGATACCGATAACGCGTTGTTGGTAAAGTGAATCAAGATGCCAGGCAAAACCGACCCGGTTCGAAGTGCGATCCAACCCAGCATCAATCCCATCATCGTGGCGGCGATCGATTGCTGCAAAACGCCGTGCGAGATCCCAAACAGGATAGCGGTGACGACCACCGCACGCAGCCGTCCGCCTTGGCGTTCCAGTCCGCCAAAGATAAAGCCGCGAAAGGCAAGCTCTTCGCAGATCGCCGGCACTAACGCCATCAATAGCACCACCGAGACCCACGGGGCCGCGGCAATTTGGTCGGCAAACGGCTTCATCGAAGCCATCGCTTGCTCGCTGACCGGATACATGTGACTAATCCACGACGCCAACATCACATAGGTCGGATGAAGGGTACAGCCTAGCAGCACACCCAACGGCAGCGTGGTCCAGTGAGGCATGCGAATTCGCAAACTCTTTCGCAGCGATGTCGTCAGCACTGTCGCCATCAATAGAGTCGGGGCGAGGATCAAACCGAGCTGTGGCATCAGCACCAATTTGCAGATACCCGGGAACGTCGTTGGCATTTCGGTGACCGCCAATTTGCCGAAGAACAACGCGACCAGGATTGCGGCGCCACACGCCACCGCTTGGCTTGGCGTCGCAGCAATTTGTCGATCACGCCATAGGTGTCGGACCCATTGTCGCAGTTCCCATTGTTCGTTGCTGCCAAACAGCACCGATTCGTTATCGAATTGTTTGAGTGCCCAACGTGCCGCCATCCACAAACATGTTGTCGTCACTCCGGCCACCATCGGCAGATGCCAAAGTGCGATTCCGTATTGGCCTTCGACCAACGCACGCACCATCAAAAACATCCCCGTAACCGGGATCAAACTGGTGCCGACGGTCAACGTCGTGCCGGGCAACATCGGCAACATCACCAGCGGCAACGTGACCATCATCAGCGGCATCAAATAGTATTGGCCTTCTTTACTGCTTCGTGCCATCGCTGCGACCGCCAGTGCGAGGGCACTAAATAGCGTCGACAATGGAACGAGTGCGACCAGCAACCATAACATCGGACCGACCGGCGGTGCTCCGATGGCCCCGGCAGCGCCCCCAAAGCTGATTTGCCCAATCACAAACGAGCTGGTCACTAGCATGCTTCCCGCGTTCAGAATCGCGGTCAACATACTAAAGGTCGTGACGGCGGCGAGTTTGCCAGCGACGATTTCCGAGCGAAGTGCTGGGCTGCACAATAATGTTTCCAGCGTGCCACGTTCTTTTTCACCTGCGACCAAGTCGATTGCGGGATAGAACGCACCGGTCATCGCCCAAATCAACATGATAAACGGCAGTAGTTTGCTCCAGAGCGCCGCTTCGCGAGTGCTGGCCGGAGCGATATCGATATCGTTTAGCTGAAACAGTTCCAGCGACATCATGTCGATTCCGGACTGGCTCAATCGTTCGTTGATCCAACCTGATCGCCATGTTCCCAAGATTTTGGCGACGCGTTCACGAGCCACCATCGATTGATCCGAGGCCACGTTGTAGAGCAGTTGGATCGCGGCTTCGTCTTTTTTCAGTCGGTCTTCGGGCTGTTTGAATTCGGGCGGCACGACCACCACGACGTCAAACATGCCGCTGCTGACCCAGTCTTCGGCGCGTTCGGGCACGCTTCGACGCGCGGCCACTTCGTCCCACGGGTACGTCACCACTTGCAGCGGGTCGTCGGCGGGCACCAACGTTTCGTCAAAGCAGTCTTCGCCGACCAGCGGTGGAACGTCAACTAGATGATCGGTGCCGATCACACACACGCTGGTGGAATGCTGCTGAGTGAACTGAACCATCTGCAGTAACAGCGTTCCGACCAACGGGTAAAGCAGGACCGGCAATACCGCGATCGTAAACAGCGTCCGCCGGTCACGCAGTTGGTCTCGCATTTCCCGCGCATAGATCAGCCACACTGAGGACCATCGTAGTTTGTCCACATTTTGTTGTTTTGAGTTTGTTGTCAGGCTCATGCGAATGCTCCTGAGATTGCGAGGCCTTGCACGTCCGCGTCCCCTTGTTCATGTCGGCTAAGCAGACCGAAGAAGACCTCTTCAAAGTCTTCTTGACCGTGCCGCTGGCGGAGGTTTTCCAGAGTGCCGCTGTCGAGGATTCGGCCTTGGTGCATGATCGCAATCCGGTCACACAGTTTTTCCACTTCGCTCATGATGTGGGTCGAGAAAATCAAGCACTTGCCACTGTCACGCAGATCTCGCACGATCGCCAACAGATTGCGAGCCACCATGACATCGAGTCCGAGCGTGGCTTCGTCAAACACCAGCACCGGAGGATTGTGAACCAGGGCGCGGGCGATCGAGACTTTTTGTTTCATGCCGGTCGACATCTTGGCACCGGGCACATCACGAAAATCGTTCATTCGTAATTGAGTGAATAGCGACTCGAGCCGCTGACGAAGTTCGTCGCGAGACATGCCGTGCAAACGACCAAAGTAGCCGACCATTTCCCAAGCGGTCATGCGGTCGTACATCGCGGTATTGTTGCTGACGAATCCGATTCGTCGACGCACTTCGGCCGGATCCGCCACGACGTCGTGACCGGCGACTTTCGCGATACCCGAAGTCGGACTCAGCACGGTGCTCAGGATGCGAAGCACGGTGGTTTTGCCAGCACCGTTGGGCCCCAGCAGCCCAAAGATCTCGCCTGGTTCCACCGTGAACGAAACACGGTCGACGGCGATAAAGCGACCACGATTCAAATCATCGTAGGTCTTTGTGAGATGTTGTACGTGAATCATGGATGCCCATCTGCCCCGGGATCAAATTGCCGTGGTCGGTTGACATGTCTCGTGACGGTCAACACGGTCATAGCGGTTGTTCACACAGGCGACCGCATCCCCATCGCTGGGCTACTGGACGCGATCGCAGGCGCATGACGAAACCGCTACGGAATCGTAGCCCCCGATAGGGCAAAGGACAGCGATTCATGAGCGAACATGGCAAAAACGTCAGCAAAGGGACCCGGGGGGGCGTTAATCCTTCACTCTAAGCCGTACAACCGGACCTGTGATCGAATCGAGCGCTTCGATTTCTTGCGTCGCGGCACGAGCGGCACCCTCGGTGGCCTCGTGAGTCATGATCACCAATGGGACCGGATCGAGGTGAGTCGATCCATTTTCGCTCTCGTGCTGCATCACCGAAGCAATCGAGATCTTGTGCTTGGCCAAGACCGAAGTGATCGACGCCAGCGTTCCTGGGTGATTCGAGACGCTCAGACGCAGATAATTCCGCCCCACCAAGGTATCGGCGTCGCGAAGTTTAGCACGTGGAGGATTGTCGATCGAAAAATACTCAAGCGTCTGGAACGTCAATCGGGTTCGACCGACCGCGGTATCGATCAAATCGGCCACCACCGCCGAAGCGGTCGGCATCTGTCCGGCACCCAAACCATGATAGAACACAGGGCCAACGGCATCGCCGACGACACGGATGGCGTTAAACGCGTCGCGAACTTCGGCCAACGGTGTGCCGATGCGGACCAACGTCGGTGCGACCGACAGTTCGAGTCCATCGTCCGCCAAATTCGCCAAGGCCAACAACTTGATGCGATAACCGAGTTGGCGGCTGTATCGCAAATCGTCGGGATCCAAGCCATCGATCCCCATGCGTGGAATGTCCGACCAATCGACGGTGGCTCCGAACGCCAAGTGGGCAAGGATCGCCAACTTTTGAGCCGCGTCGGTGCCATCCACGTCCATCGTCGGGTCGGCTTCGGCGTAACCTAGTTCTTGGGCCTTGCGAACGACGACGTCATAGGGAGCCCCTTTCTCGTCCATCTGAGTGACGATGAAGTTGCTGGTCCCATTCAGAATGCCTTCGAGCGATCGAATTTGGTTCGCGGACAAACATTGGCTGACATTAGCGATGATCGGGATCCCACCGGCCACCGATGCCTCGAACGCGATGCTGCGGCCAAGCTCACGAGCCCGTGTAAACAATTCGGGGCCATGTTCGGCCAGCAATGCCTTGTTCGCCGTGACGATGTCTTTGCCCGATTCGAGCAATCGCAGCATGATCGAACGCGCCGGTTCGAGCCCACCGATCAATTGCGCGACAACCGAAATCTCGGGATCGTTGATCACGTCATCAAGCGAGTCAGTCGCGACACCGTCGGGCAGATCGACATCACGCGGTTTGTCCAAATCACGAACGACTGCTTTTTTCAGCCACAATGTGCGGCCCGCGTGACGCGACGTGCGATCGCCATGATCGAGTAACAGTTTCGCGACACCCGTGCCAACGGTTCCCAGGCCAACAATGGCAATGTTTGTTTTTTCCATGCGAAAATGGTAATCGCAACGACCGCCCTCGACGAGGGCACAGGGATAGGAACGTAAAAAAACAGCGGCCGTTTCGGGCCGCTGTTTCGAGAATCTTAATTTTTTTAGGTCTGTCAGACCGCCGAACTACTTCTTCGAGTTCAGGGCAGCTTGAGCCGCGGACAATCGTGCGATTGGAACGCGGAACGGACTGCAGCTGACGTAGTTCAGGCCCGCTTCGTGACAGAACGTGATCGACGCGGGGTCACCACCGTGTTCGCCACAGATACCGACCTTCAGGTCCTTCTTGACGCTACGGCCTTTCTCGACACCCATTTCGACCAATTGGCCCACACCCGA
>NZ_ANOG01000039.1 GCF_000346295.1 Rhodopirellula maiorica SM1
AAGATGTTGGCAGGAAAATGTTGGGGAGTGTTTGAATCGCCTCTCTAAGATCGCTATTCTAAGGATCTGCGGATCCACACCGGATTGCGAGTCGTCCGCAACCCAGGCACGGGGCAAGAACCATGTGGTGCACGCGAGCGGCGGCAACGTCTCTTCGTGATCGCAACAACTTGGATCGCCGCCGTGTGACCACCGGCGTTCGCCTAAAGAGGTCATTGCATGCCGAATGATTCGCAGATGGAATCCCGGAACGTGCTGATTGAAGAAATCATGCGTCAACATTTGTGCTGGCACCAATTACCAGTTTCTTCGGGTTCAGACATGTTCCTGCCCCATTCATTTTCCTGCCGCAACCTTCGGTTGCCTTCTTTTGACCGGATGTCAGGAAGGATGAGCGGGCCGATGTAGGTAGCCTCTAGGTAAATGCCGCTCGAGGGTCACCCGGCGGAAAGGACCGGCAAAAAGATGGGTGGCAAAAAGATCTTGAGACCGATTGATGCTGGGCTGAGGCAAGAAACCTTCATGCATCTTCCATTTTCTAACATCCCATGTTTTAATCGATTGTCCTCCTTTTCCGTAGTGACTCCTGCCGTCGCTTCGCGACTCTGTGGTGGCTACTATAACGCTGATCCCCGGACTCACGTCCGGGGCTACCACTTGTCGTCGCGTTGCGACTGGGAAGTGTCGTCCGCGCAGGCGGGTTTCTGCTTGCAACAAACGCGGGTCTGCCGCGTGAATGTGTCTGACGACGGTTTTAGCTCTTGAGTTCGCCCGATTCGGTTGTTACCCGTCCGGATCCGTTCCCGGCGGCTAGCCAGATTTTCGGTTACATTCGCAGGTTGCCACGAGCATCGATCGACACCTCCGCCGCCTTTTAAGCAAAGGGGTCTCGGGCTGTTCTGTCGTTAGAATTTCATTTGGTATACTGACTCATCCAAAGAGACCGGAACAAGTACAGGGGACTGACTTTTGGAATGGGGGCACCCCACAAGATCACGCCCATGCTGGGCGTACTGCACCGGAGCGGCGAATCCGGCGGAATCTGAAATCAATGTCAAAACGCTCTCGCAAATGGATGGCCCAGCGATTGCCAATAAAGGCCGACTTTGTAACGCACTCCGAGGACCTCGATCAGAACTGCGCGTGGGAGCACTTCGGTGGACTGGCACTTGATGAAGCTAAGACGCGATTCGCTGAGAACGCTCTCTTCTATCAAGAAGATTTCATGTTCATGGGGACCAACGCGTTCCTGTTCTACTTCCCAGTCCTCGACGACTACCTCCGCAGCGTGCCAGATGAGGAGAACGACGACGATTGGGAATCGTGGATCATCGCCCAGTGTATTCGGGCACAATTTGACTCCGATACGGTCAATCGCCTAAAGCCTATCGCGACTCCGATTGTTGAACTTGCTGAATTCGTTCGCGATAATATTCGTCGCTTTGGAAGTGACGATGCAGAACGGCAACGGGTCGCGGATGCATGGACCGACTTGGTGCACCATATCGAAACACTTGGCAACGCATAGGGCACACACTCCGTTGGACCAGAGTGGCGTCAGCGTGTTTGCGAATGGACAATCTTGTGTCGCCGCCCGCACATCGCTACCGTTCTCACCGTCCGTCGATGCCCAGTCGACTGGCGTTGATTGGTTCGGTCGAAGGTCGGAGCTGGCAGGAAGATGGTCGTGGATCGCCACCGCGTGAACACCATCGTTCGTCGGCATGGAATAGGTTGCGTTTTCGAAACATTTTTTCCCCTGTATTACCGGCAAAAACATCGGGGGCAAAAAGAGGGGTTCAGGGTAGGAAACAGTCAGCATCGGGATCTCCCGAATCGATTCTTCAGATTTTTGTC
>NZ_ANOG01000040.1 GCF_000346295.1 Rhodopirellula maiorica SM1
TTTGAAATACCAATCGGCTTCACGGACAACGCAACAACTGTTCCCATTCGCACAGTGCTGCAAACGCCGGGATCCAATTTGGAACCGCAGAACCGCGATCTCGAAACGGCTGGACCGATTGTCTCCCTTAAGCTCTGCTTTGGGTTAAATAGATCCGTGACGAAATGAAAGATAAATTCTTAGTGAAAGCAAGCATTCCAAACCCGAGCGAGTGACGACTGCTGCAAACGGCAGCAGTCTCGTTTCTGATAAGCCAAGAAGCGCTCAGGAAACAGGCAACCACCCGAACAGAGGAGTGGTCTGGCCACGTCGTATTTGTCCCCAATTTGCCGCTATTTTCGCTTCATGCGATGGGGTCGATCGATCCGCTCAGGGGGGAAATGCACTTTTAATCGCGGCAGGTCCTCGTATTCGTCCGCCACCTCGGTTTGCGTTGGCTGTGGAGGTCCCGGCTGCGGCGGATCCGCTGACGAGACGCTCGTCGCCAAAGCAGCACTCTGACTTGGATCGGCGGTTCGCGGTTTAAACCAACGCCCCAAAGGTCCCGCCAACAAAGCCGGCAGCAAGATCAGGTCCCCGACCAACGCCGTGGCCAACATCAACAACATCAACGTTCCAAAACGCTGCGTAGGCGTGAACGTTGAAAGTGCAAAAACAAACAGCCCGAGTCCTCCGACCACGGTGGTTTGTGTCATCGCGGGGCCGACGCGGCGGTACGTCTCAATCACCGCTTCGACCCGGGTCATCCCCCGATCGAGGTTGGTACGGAACCACGACAAGAAGTGAATCGTATCGTCCACCGCTACCCCCATCGCCACCGAGGCGGTCATCATCGTGCCAATATCAATCGCGACATCCAAGTGACACATCACACCAAAGACAAGTAGGACCGGGAACACGTTGGGAATCATCGCAACCGCGCCGGCCATCACACCATTGCCCAGATTGGATGGAATCGCCCATGACCATGGCAATCGTCCAGGATTCAGCAGCATCGCCATCACGATGGCAATTAACACAAAGGCGAGCGCAATCGATTCAAGCAAGCTGTACAGCAACGTCCGCTGAGCCTTGTAGACGACCGGAATCACCCCGGTGTAGATCGTCTGCAGCGAACCCGAACCTTCGACGTTGGGGAATCGATCTGGGGTCAGCGCGGCTTGTACTGACTTGGATGCCACTTCGTTTGCATCGATATAACGATTTGCGGATTCGCTTAGCGTCGGATCAGCCGGGTCATCGCCCACCCATACTACGGCGCTCGCGGCTGCGACCATTTGGTTGTATTTCTCGCTGCCAATCTTGACTTTTGATTCTGGGGTGTTGGGATCGAGCCAGCCGACACGAATACGCTCGTTCGCCAACAACTCTTTTAGAGTCGACAAATAGATGCTTCGTGTGTCAATCGTCTCGGGGTCGATCAGCAATTCGGCGGTGTCGAGCGATTCGGGACGCTCGTGTCCGAGCAGCACGACGACGTCTTTCCCGGACAATTTTTGCGGCTTCCCCTCGGCATCGCGTTTGAGCGAACTTAATAACATCTCACGGGTATCGTAGGCCCGCATCACGGGCTCCACCGCAGTCCGCAGCGTACTGATAAAACGACCGTAGTCGACATCCGACAACGCACCGACTCGCAAACTAATTCGCCACAATTCACTGCCGGCAAATGGCCCCTCTTTTTCGATCCGGACATAGTCGCTCTGCAGCAATTGATCGCGAGACTCGAGCAACTTGCGATTGACGATCGAACGGCGCGGGTCATAAGAATTGCTTGGTGGCGGAAGCGGAGGCAGGAAGGTGTCGGCGCTCATCGTCTGGCCGACGACGTCCATTCCCGTTTCACCAAGTGTTCGCCGCACGACTTGGCTGACTCGCGCAACCATCTCGGCTCGTTCGAGCATATTCAGCGGATGAGGTTCGACCGCCGATTCTTCCTCTGCCGGTTGTTCCGCCCCGTTTGGTGCCAACTCGGATTCAGCAAGCGACGAACTCGGCACGCGTACGATCATTTCCATCGGGACTAACTTGCCAAAATGGTCTTCCAACCAAGCATAGTCACGAATGATGCGGGATTCGGAATCAAATAACTTCAGCAATTGCACCGATGTTTTGATATGCAGCAGCCCAAGCGCGCCGACAAACAAAACGGTTAAACAGACGGTACTGACCAATACATGGTGCGATGTAACCCAGCGGCCAATCGACGCCCACCACTCGGCAAAATAACTTTCGGTAGCATCGTCATGCGGACTGCCGTTTGACATCGCCGCCGTTTTGGCTGCCGTCTTCGCTGCGGTTTTTTCCTTGGTATTCCCCGCAAGATCCGAAGCGGGCGAAAACGTCTGCAGGGCCGCGGGCAGGTACGAAAACAAGACCCCCAGCGTGACCATCACTCCGATGGCCGAGTACAAACCAAAGTTGCTGATCGGGGCCAAGTTACTCGTGAACAGCGATGCCAAACCGATCGCAGTGGTGAACGAAGCGAGCGTACATGGCAAAAGTGCATGTTTAAGCGCGCGTCCTGCTGCACCGACTTCGCCTCCGGCTCGGACCTCGTCGCGATAATAATTGACCACGTGGATAGCGCCCGACAATCCCAGCACGTACACCAGCGATGGCATGCTCATCAAGATCGCATCGACTTTGCCACCCGTCCACCACACCATCGCCATGCTGAGCATCGCGGCGCTGCCGCCGACCACAAACACCATCGTGGTGATTTTCAAACTGCGGAAACAGACGTAGGACAACACAATCCCGATCACCAGGCTGTAACCCAGCAAGCGGATCAACGTGACTGTCCCCTCTTCGTCAATCGCAACGTTGTCCACGGGCGGACCGCCCAAACGAAGCGGTGGCATGCCCGCGACCGTTTCAGCGGGTTGACGATTGAATGGCGGGGGTGCTGTCGATGGCGGCGGAGCAGGACGAACTCCCGACTCTTCGGCCAATTGCAACAATCGACCGCGAGGTCCACCCGCAACACCACGCCCCAAGACATAAGGCAAGTTGTCTTTGGCGATGTCGGTCAAGGTCACGACCACACAAGTCAATCGTGGCGGCGGGGTGACATCGACCGAGTCATAGACGGCGTACCAGACGTAATCCTGTTCCGCAGTCGACGCGGCTTGCAACTGTTCAAGTGAGCCGTCAAAACGCTCTGCCAAAATGCGATCAAAGTTTCGCTTGACACTCTCGTCAAAATCCTCAGGCAATTCGTCGCGTCGGGACGCGGGAATCTCGTTGCGAAACGATTCAATCTTCCAATCAAATTCATACGGTACCGCGTTCGCAAACAAGGTCCCGGTCAAACGTTCCAGCGCCAATCGCCTCGCCACGGTGGCTCGCATCGATTCATCGGTCAAATCAATCGGCCACAGCGCACCGCCTTCGGCGGACAACTCATCGGCGATCGAGTCTCCGGTTTCGACCGTGTGAAACATCGGTGCACAAATCAGCGAGGGGTCGTTGTAAAACGGATTGGTCGCTTGATCCTCGGTCGATTCGCCATAGGCCGCCACAAACGTCCCTTGCAGCGTGTAGTTTCCGGTCGCACGTTTGATCGTACGGATCAACGCAGCCGGCCCGGTCGACGCCTCGTCCCAACGATACAGATTGCCATCGGGGGTGATGTAATACCAATCTCCCGACTCCGAGCGGACCCATTTCTCCTGCAGATCCCCCCAGTTGTCATGTTTGCGGCCCGTGTTCAGCAGACCTAACTCTTTGCCCTTCTCGCGAGCGCGAGCGTATTCGGCACGAACTTCGGCAGACCGACCCACGGCAGGATCATATTCGTCGGACTCGTGACGCAATTTGTGTTCGAGCAACTGCAGACGCTGATCACCGCTGGTGCATCCAGGCCATGTCGCTAACACGAAACTTTCACCGACAAAGTGATCGGCAAACCATTCCAATTCGGCAGTTTCCGGAAAATCGCTCGGCAACCAGTCTTTGACTTCGTTTTGCGTCTCTCCCAAACTCAATCGAGCGGCACGAAACACCGAGGGCAAAACGAAGAAAAAGACCATCAAGATGGCCAACGCATAGGTGACCCCCAGCGGGCTGCGTCGCTCTAACAGGGGTTGTTTCATAGTGGCGTTTGCGTCGGAAATTCGGATGATGCGAAATGGGAAGAGGATGGATTGATGACAAAAGCATTCAGAGGACGAGCGTGTCGGTTTACCCCAAAGGCCCGTCGTTTGCCGATTTCCACGGCTCGTTTTATCGTGCCAATCCTCACGGCACGAATAACGCACTTAAGCTAACGATCCCAACCCTTTGGGTCTACTTCACATTGATGATACCGAA
>NZ_ANOG01000041.1 GCF_000346295.1 Rhodopirellula maiorica SM1
GAGCATCTCGGTTGGTACAACCAATCGGAGTTATGCGAGATCGTGCAACGCAATTCGAATAAGCTGAAGATCGCCATCGACGATGGTTCGGCTGGCGTGATCGCCGCACGAAGCCGCAGCACTCCGCGGTTGGCGAACAATCGCTTGCTGTGGGTGCGTGATTACGCTCAAAGCAAAGCCAACGGGAAAGTGGATTCGGCGGTCACCGCAGCGGCGCTCGATATGATCGGGATCGACACATTGGGACTGGATAAACAGGACCGCGGTTACCTCGATACGTTGATGCGGGTCTTTTTAGGAGGCCCGGCGGGACTGGAGGCGATTGCCCACACGATGAACGTCAGCAGCGACACGCTCGAAGACGAAGTCGAACCGTTCCTGTTGCGTACCGAGATGATCGTGCGAACACGTCGCGGCCGGATGGCGACTCACAAAGCGTTCGAGCATATGAAGGTCAAACGCCCAGACGCCAGTGCCTAGCGGTTACAAACCCGCACTCGTCACCAAACTCGCGTTTTTCCGTAGCGAAACTCGCCAAGAGTTTCGGCAGCCGTTTTCGCCCTCCCCCTCTTTTTCAAAAACACTTGGGGGCTGCCGCGCACGCTCGAGTAAAACTACACTGTCCGCGATGAGCGATATTGAACAATACGACTACGACCTGCCTCGCGAGCGAATTGCCCAAGAACCGTTGGCGACTCGCAGCGATGCGCGATTGATGTTGGTGGACCGCAAAGCGGGGACGATTGACCATCACTATGTCCGCGATCTGCCCGAGTTGCTAAAAGCCGATGACACATTGGTGCTCAACAACACGCGGGTAATTCCCGCAAAATTGGTTGGTTATCGCGCCGAAACGAGCGGCCAGTGGCAAGGGCTGTTTTTGCGTGCCGACGCGGCGACCGGGGTTTGGGAAGTGCTGACCAAAACGCGTGGCACGCTCCGGCCGGGCGAAGCGATCACGATCAAAGACCGCGAAGGTCGTCCCAGTATGCAGTTGGTCGTCGTCTCGCGGACCGACGATGGGCACTTGTTGGTGACCCCTCGATTGCCCGGGCGTGACGAATCCGAGTGGCCTCGCGAACCGGCCGATTGGCTCGAACGCTACGGCCGGATCCCGCTGCCGCCCTACATCCGCGATGGCCAGATGGTCGATGCTGATGTGAAAAATTATCAAACCGTTTTTGCCGAACATCGCGGCAGTGTCGCGGCGCCGACAGCCGGATTGCACTTCACCGACAAGCTGCTCGAGTACATCCGCACCGGCGGCACGGACATCCAAGAAGTCACGTTGCACGTCGGGATTGGTACGTTTCGTCCGATCGCCGTCGATCGGTTGGACGAACACACGATGCACAGCGAGTGGGGCCAAATCGATGCGGCGACGGCCGAGACAATTCGCGCCCGCCGCGCCCACGGCCGCTGTATCGCCGTCGGCACAACCAGCGTCCGCGTGCTTGAAAGTGCAGCACAAAACGCCGAAGGACAACTCGAGCCATGGACCGGGGCGACGGACTTGTTCATCAAGCCGCCGTATCAATTCAAAGTCGTCGACGCGCTGATGACCAACTTTCATCTGCCTCGCAGCAGTCTGTTGGTTTTGGTCAGCGCGTTTGCCGGACGCGAACTGATTATGGAAGCGTATCAAAACGCGATTGAAAATGAATATCGCTTCTTCAGCTATGGCGACGCGATGCTGATCGTCTAGATCGCTAATGATTTCAACTCTGCGAACGACGATCGCTGTTGTTCCGCCACCGACTGATTTTTATCCGCTTATTGCGACCCGCTTTTCTATGTCTACCGAAGAACACATCCTGGTGATCCCCGAGTCGGTGATTGCATCCATCGGCGTGATTGATGGTTTTGAATCCGACGTCGATCGTTTCTTGAATCCGATTCTCGCCAGCGACCAATTGTCGTTCCAGCCCCGCACGCCGATGGAAACGGACCCCAGTTTCAAGCAGTTGATTCCCTATGTCTTGCTGGAATGGGCCGACAGCGACGGGACGAAGAAATTGTTCACCTACACTCGTGGTGGCGGTGGCGGAGAAAAGCGTTTGCATGCCAAACGCAGCGTTGGGATCGGCGGCCATATTAGCCGCGAAGATGCCGCCGACGGAGCCAATCCCTACACGACCGGGATGCACCGTGAAATCGAAGAAGAGATTCAGCTTCGCTCTGAGTACAAAGAAACGCAAGAAGGTTTGATTTACGATCCGTCGAACGAAGTGGGCAAAGTCCACCTGGGGGTGGTGCATCGATTTGTCTTGGAATCTCCCGAAGTGCAAAGCAACGAAGCGGATCTAGCCGAAGGTGGTTTCGTCAGCATCGAAGAGCTGAAATCTGATATCGAGCAATTGGAAACCTGGAGCCAACTAGCGATCAAAGCGCTCTACTAAGCCGGTAGGCTTCCGGTAGATGCCGGTAGGCTTCCGGTGTATTGGCTGTTTGACGCAGCGCTGCGAAGCATCTTTCGTAACCCAAATACGCAAGTTTTGAAATTGGGCGTTTGTAGATAGGGGCAGCGCCCCGGTCGTCTGTTCGGATCCATTGACGACTCCTTGCGAATCGGTAGCCTAGGCTTCCAGCATGGGTTCGATGAAGTCCCCAGGCTGGAAGCCTAGGCTACGTTTTGCAGCGACGGGAGTTCATGTGCAGTGCCTTGGACTAGCCACAAAAAAACGACGACGGCACTCACCGTCGTCGTTCTGTCTTAGATCACTACCGAGCCAAAAAATTCTTAATCAAGAATCTTGCTGAGGTCTGCGATGACGGCGTCAACGTTTAGCTTCTTGGCGTTACCGACAGCGTAATTCGCTTTCACGTTGCCTTCGTTGGCCATCACAATGGTGACGTCGGCTTTGGGATTGATGCCGTAGTTGTCAGGACCGTTTGCGTTTTCGTTGGGAACAACAAATGGGATGTTCTTGACGCTGGTGGTCGAAACAAACTTCTTGGCGATATCCGACGCATCGTCTTTGTCTTCGTTTAGAACGTTGACAAAAACGCGAAGTTTGGATTCTTCGTTCGATTTCACTGCTTCGTCAAGTTTCTTAACCAACTCAGCGACCTTGGCGTCGCTGCTGCGAGTGAAAACCATGACTTGGGGCTTTGATCCGTTACGGCAACGGTAGCATAGGTTTTTGCCTTCATCGACACCGTCGTCTTCGGCACCGGCACATTTGGTGACGTAGAAGGGACCTACCTTTTCCCCTGGTTGCAAACCGCTCTTCACGTCACTTGGCTTTTCAGCCATCGCGGTGGTCGCACTGACAAGAGCCAAAGCCAAACCGAGCACTAAAAAGTTCTTCATTCTATATCCTCGTCAAAAGGGGGGCATTGTCGCCATGCTCACTCGGCATGGAGTCAACAGTCTCAAAATCTTAAGCAGATTGAATCGTCTGAAAAATTGTTGTCATCTCGTACTACTGTCCAAGCAATGACGGTTGGGGTGGTTCATCCGCCACCTTTTTTGGATTGTCGTCCAAAATTTGTCTCCAAGGACTCGTTGGGGCGATGCGTCAAATTTTGTTTTGCATGGTGGGAATAGGTGGGCGACTCTCGCATGCTACGAGTTGGACTCCGCTTAGGCAACGGTTCAGGCATCACTGAATTGCGGGCGAGGCGTTATTATAGCGGACGGAAACATCCCACGTGCATCGTCAAATTCCAATTATTGATGTAGTGGATTTCGCCAGAAATCCCTGACAATTAGTAGTGGATTTCGCCAGAAATCCCTGGCACGAATTTGCTTAGGGACATCTGGCTAGTTCCACTAGACTCATACTCGCAGTATCAATCTAGACGGTCCACTCGGTGTTGCCGCGCTCATGCCGGCATTCTCGAATGGATAAGATGGGCGAACCGAATTCGATCAATTCAGCAAGATTAGGATCTAGCGGTGGCAAAAACATCAGCGAAAAATGGCTTGCAGCGTGTGGCGACGTGCCGCGTTGCCAATATCTCAGAGCTAAAGGCAAAGTCCATGGATTTGCAAATTCGAGTCGGTTTCCTTGCTTTTTTGTGGTTCTTTGCCCCGGTTCCGGTGTGGGCTGACACGTCAGCGAATCTTAAACAATCGGGCAGTTCAGCTCGATTGTCCGCGGAAAATACGGCCATCGATCCCCAGACGGACCGCTCTCCCGTTGATGTCGCGATTAATTCATCAGGGACGTGGCCTGCGGGCCATTGGGTTGTGACGGTCAATCAGACCTCGGATTCGATTTCGCTAGTGTCGACCAAATCTCGTACGGTCGTGGACGAAGTCGTCTGCGGCGATCATCCCACTGACGTCGTTTTCGCCAATGACGGTGACCGTTTTGTTGTCAGTTGTGCGTGGTCCGGCGAATTGGTGGTCTATCAGCTCGTTTCTAATCCTTTTCCGCTGGACACTCGGGAATCAAGCAAGCCGGTGGCCTCCAAGTCGTCCGAGGGTACCGCCCGGCGATCGGCAGAAATAAGCGAAATAACACGAATTCGACTTGGATTCGAGCCCTCGGGGGTCGCGTTGTCCCCGGACGCTTCGCGCGCCTACGTTGGGCTCGTCGCATCGGGGGAAGTGGTCGAAGTCGACTTGGTCGAGAACAAAATTTCGCGTCGTGTGGATGTGGGCCATTGGCCAAAGCACCTAGCGATTTCGCCCGATGGAAAACGGTTGGCGGTCGGCTGTAGCGGCGACGGTAATATTGTCGTCATTGACACGACGTCGTTCGAACTTCTTTACGAAGAGCCTCTTGTCGGCGGCATCAACCTTGGACACATGGTTGCGTCGCGGGACGGCAGCCAAGTCTATTTTCCCTGGATGGTCTATCGTTCGAATCCGATCACGATCGGGAACATCAAACGTGGCTGGGTGCTGGCCAGCCGGATTGGGCGAGTTCGGCTGGATGGTCCTGCCTATCGCGAGGCGATTTCGTTGGATGTGCCTGAATTGGCGATTGGCGATCCCTATGGAATGGCGATCACGTCCGACGAGAAACAAATGGTCGTCACGGCAGGCGGCACCCACGAATTGCTGTTCTATCGACTGCCCGATTTACCCTTTATTGGTGCCGGTGGCCCAGGCGATTTGATCGAACGTGAATTGCAGTATGATCGGAAACGGTTCGACCGAATTCCGCTTGGGGGACGTCCGCTCGGAATTGAAATCGCCGAAGATGATCGCACAGCCTACATTGCGAATTACCTCAACAACTCAGTGCAAGTGGTTGATCTGGTGAAGCGGGAATTGCTGCACGAAATTGATCTGGGAGGCCCTGATTCGATGTCACTTGCTCGTCAAGGAATGGCGATCTTTCATGACGCGACACGAAGCTTGGACCAGTGGTATAGCTGTCATTCGTGTCATCAAGACGGCGGTTCGAATGCCCGCCCGATGGACACGATGAACGATGGCACCGAGTTGACCGTGAAAACCGTGTTGCCGCTGTTTGACGTCGAGAAGACAAAGCCGTATACGTGGCACGGTTGGCAGCAGAGCTTGGATGATTCGATCACCAAATCCTTTACGTCCACGATGATTGGCAAAGCTCCGTCGGCGAGCGAGACCACGGCAGTGCGTGCCTACCTCGCTTCGCTCGAATTGCCGCCTAATCCGTACCGGGGGCCTGACGGCAAATTGTCCGAATCGGCCGCTCGTGGACGCCAAGTCTTTCTTAGCTCCAAAGCGGCCTGCGTCGATTGTCATCATGGTCCCGAGCTAACCGATAACGAAATTCACGATGTTGGCCTCAATTCCAAGGACGATTTTTACGAAGACTACAACACGCCGTCGCTGCGAGGCACCTACCGAAAAGCACGTTGGTTGCACAGCGGCCGCGCCAAAACGCTCGAGCGAGTCGTCACTGATTTGCACAGCCCTGAAAAGGTCAACGGCGAAGCGAAGCTTACCGAACAAGAAGCGGCGGATTTAATCGAATATTTAAAGACTCTGTGATAGAGCCGGAGGTCTTCGATCGGCTAAAATGCGGTGATGCAACATTCCGATCTCCAAGCCGCTTGCCAAACTGTCGTTCATTTGTCCCAGCACATGACGCGACTACGAGGCGAAGCGGTTCAATTTCAACAGACATGCACAACGCTTTGTCGTGGATACTTCACGCCCAGCGAGGATGATCTGGTAACACATTTGTGGGTGTCCTATCACAAGGCCCGCAATGCACTATTGGAATTGATTCAATCGACTCGCCAATCGGTGGGTAGAGACGTCGAGGATCATCCTGGCGAATTCTTATGCGCCTACGCCGCTGCCGTCGTGCTGGTGGATGCCGCTCGATGTTTGCGAGACCTTTTCGCAAACAATGCACTCGTGCGTCGCAAACTAAATGAGTCGTATGATGCCTACGGGATCCCAGCGGGCAGCTTTGATGCGATTCAATTGACGTTGACGTCGCCGTCCAATGCAACCCAGTTAAACCGAGCGAATCAGTTTTATGCCAACCATCACGATTCGCTTGCCGAGACGGCTGCCGGACACCCGTCGCTGCAGGAAGTGCAAAGCGTGATTGACACCCGTTTGCAGCGAGTGCAGGTCGGGCCCGGACAATACATACGCTCACGAATTGTCGAGCGTCGGCGTGATTTCCGCGAACGCATATTGGCTGGCAGTCTGCGACAACTGATTTACACCGTGCAGCAGTGGGGCTCGCTCGCCGTCAGTGCGATTAGCACGAATCCGAGCCATGTTCCTCAATTACCCGCGTCGATCGCGGCCGAGTTGTCGACGTTACTGCGTCCCGGCGACATCTTCGTTACTCGCAAAGACACCGCACTGACAAATTATTTCTTGCCTGGATATTGGCCTCACGCCGCGTTTTATATCGGTGAAGACCAAGTGATCGAGTCGCTTAAGGACGGCGTGCGTGTGCGATCGATGATTTCGCCGTTTGGCAATGATGCTGTCGCGGTCATTCGGCCTCAGCTCGATCCGGCGGTCATTGCCAAAGGAATCGAGCGAGCGAAGACTCATCTGGGCAAACCCTATGATTTCGATTTTGACTTTACCCGGTCGGACCGTTTGGTTTGTACCGAAGTCGTGTACCGAGCATTTGAAGGGATGGGCGACATTGTGTTTACCTTGACCAAGCGAGCCGGGCGGCAAACGTTGTCGGCCGAAGATCTGTTGTCGCTGGCAATCCAGCGAAGATACTTCCATCCGGTCTCGGTTTTTTGCCCGCGTCACGGCGAACAACTTCAGGCCGACGATGCGATGTGCGAGATATTGCGAAACACGATGGCGAAATCGCTGCGTTGAATTATTGGGCCCGGTTGAGACAATGGGCCCGATTTGCCTGTTGCTCGCCCTGGGGTGTGGGAAAGTTGACCGGCGATTTCCGATCGATTACTCTTTCTAGGCGTACTTTTTTTCCCGCCTTCCGCTCGGTATGTGACCGAACTTGCAAACGCCTGACGTTTTTGGGACAGCTGAAATTCCCATGACGAACAAGTGGCCGGCAAATGTCGAGCATGTTCACACCGGGTTTTCCTGCCCTCCTCGTCCTAACTCTCTCACCCTCTGATAGGTACTTCTCATGCGAATGCTGAGCCTGATCTGTTTCTTGACCAGCTTGCTGCTGCCCTTGAGCCAAGTTCACGCTGAATCCGACGAGAATCCGTCCGATCGGAAAAAGGTCGTCTTTATTTCTGGTCCGCCTAGCCATGGCTACGGGGCACACGAGCACTACGCGGGATCTCTGCTGCTGGCCAACACACTCAAAGAGGCGATGCCAAATTTTGATGTTGAAGTCATCAAGCATGGTTGGCCCAGTGAAGGCGTCAAAGCACTTGAGGGAGCCGATACGATCGTCGTCTATTGCGATGGTGGTAAACGTCACTTGTTAAACCCACACATCGACGAGCTCGACCCGTTGATGGACAAAGGCGTCGGCTTGGTTTGTGTTCACTACGGAGTTGAAACGCCCGCCGGCAAAACCGGAGACGCGTTCTTGGATTGGATCGGTGGCTATTTCGAAGCAGGCTGGTCCGTTAATCCTCATTGGGTAGCAAAGTACGACTCGTTCCCGGATCACCCGATCAGCCGAGGTGTCAAACCGTTTGCGATCAATGACGAGTGGTACTATCACATGCGATTTCGTGACGGCATGAAAGGCGTCACACCGATTTTGTCGGCGCTGCCACCCGAGGACACACTCCGCCGCCCCGACGGTCCGCACAGCGGCAACCCCGCAGTTCGCAAAGCCGTTGCCAACAAGGAAGTCCAGCACATGGCGTGGGCCGCCGAGCGTGACGGAGGTGGCCGCGGCTTCGGTTTCACCGGAGGTCATTTTCACTGGAATTGGGGTGACGAGAACTTTCGCAAAGTGATGCTCAATGCAATCGTCTGGACGGCACACGGCGAAGTGCCCTCCAGCGGTGTTACGACCGGCAACCCATCGCAAGACGAACTCGAAGCGAACCAAGACGAGCCCAAGCCCGCGGCTAAAGCTAAAAAAAAAGACTGACAAGCCAGTAAGGCCGATTGCGATCAAGCGATCACAATCTGAATCGGTGAAAAACAGTGCAGTAAAGCCGATCTTTAAAAGCAAGTCGGTTTCGAAACGAACTCCGGGGCATACCGTTTCCATCGATGTGCCACTCGGCAACGCAAAGCAGCTGTACCTCGTCGTTTCGGATGCGGGAAACGGTTTCTCATGTGACTGGGCTGATTGGGCCGAGCCTCGCTTGGTCGGTCCCAAAGGGGAAAAGAAATTAACCGAGATCAAATGGATTGACGCGTCGTCTCAGTGGGGCAAGGTCCGCGTCAATAAAAATGCTGGCGGTGGTCCTCTGAAGATCGCTGGTAATGCGGTCGCCTACGGGATTGGCACACACGCGAATTCGCTGATCGCGTTTGAGTTGCCGGAGGGCTATGACCGCTTTGTTGCCACCGGCGGACTCGACAATGGTGGAACCGACCAGAGTGGAGGCGACGGTGCGGAAGTCGAATTTCTTGTTTATACCGCCAAGCCTTCGCTGCCGACCAAGCGGGTAAGCGACGCAGGATCGCATGAAGCGACCGAAGCACTCGGCGGTTTGGATGTCGGTGATGATTTAGCCGCCACATTGTTCGCGGCTGAACCACAACTGTTGAGCCCATCGAACATCGACATCGACCATCGCGGCCGCGTCTGGGTTTGCGAAATCGTCAACTATCGTCGCCACAAAGGAAAACGTGCCGACGGAGATCGGATCTTGATCCTCGAAGATTCCGATGGCGACGGCCAAGCGGACAAAGAAACGGTGTTCTACCAAGGCACCGATATCGATTCGCCCCATGGCGTTTGTGTGCTGGGCGATAAAGTCATTGTTTCGGCAGGCGACAAAGTCTTTTTGTTTTACCGATGCCAACGGCGACGATAAACCCGACAGTAAGGAAGTTTTGTTCAGCGGGATCTCCGGAACCCAACATGACCATGGCATCCACGCGTTCACGTTCGGTCCTGATGGAAAGTTGTACTTCAACTTCGGCAATGCGGGGCACCAAATCAAAGACAAAAACGGCAATCCGATCATTGATGCCGCCGGAAACGAAGTGGCTGCGAAACGGCAGCCCTATCAAGAGGGAATGGTGTTTCGTTGCAATCTGGATGGCAGTGATTTTGAAACGCTGGGCTGGAACTTTCGCAACAATTGGATGGTCACCGTCGACTCTTACGGATCGATTTGGCAATCCGATAACGATGACGATGGCAACAAAGGCGTACGAATCAATTACGTGATGGAGTTCGGTAACTACGGTTACAAAGACGAAAAGACCGGTGCCGGATGGCGCTCGCCTCGCACGGGAATGAGCCCCCATATTCCCGAACAACATTGGCACTTAAACGATCCAGGCGTTGTTCCCAATCTGCTGCTAACCGGAGCCGGATCGCCCACAGGGATCACCGTTTACGAAGGCGATCTGTTGCCGATGTTTCGTGGCGACTTAATCCATTGTGATGCGGGGCCCAATGTTTGCCGCGGTTACCTATTGGAAGACGACGGCGCCGGTTATCAGGCAGAGATCCGCAATGTCTTGACCGGAACTCGTGACAAATGGTTTCGTCCGTCCGATGTGAAGGTAGCTCCTGATGGATCGCTGATCATTGCCGATTGGTACGACCCCGGCGTTGGAGGACACGGGATGGGGGATCTCGATCGAGGTCGCTTGTTCCGCATCGTGCCAAGCGATCACGACGGCAAATATCAGACACCCAAGTTCGATTTCTCGACCATTGATGGAGCGATCGAGGCACTGAAGAATCCGAATTACTCCGTTCGCGCGATGGCCTGGCAATCGCTGCACGAGCAAGGAGCGGATGCCGAGTCGGCGCTCGCGAAACTTGCGTCGTCGGACGATCCAATCCTCCGCGCTCGCGCGTATTGGTTGCTCGGCAAGATCGAGGGGCGTGGTAAGAAAACGGTGGGCGAGGCGATCGCGGATGATGATCCCAACATTCGGATTGTCGGGGTGCGTTTAGCTCGTCAATTAGAGCTTGATACCAGTGAGTACGTGCGGCCGTTAATCAGAGACGATTCGCCCCAAGTCCGTCGTGAACTGCTTGTGTCGCTGCGTCATAGTAAATCGGCTGAGAAGCCTGAGTTGTGGGCCGAGCTTGCACTGCAGCACGATGGGAAAGACCGTTGGTACCTCGAGGCCCTGGGCTTGGCATCGGATACGGATGCAGACGTCTTTGTTTTTCCGTTGGCTCGAGAAGGCC
>NZ_ANOG01000042.1 GCF_000346295.1 Rhodopirellula maiorica SM1
GCTTTCGCTGGGATGAAAGACCTCGATCTGACGGATGGATATTGCTTCATTCGCTACGCCAAAGGAAACAGTTGTTACAGCAGGGCGATCAAAGGTTTCGATGGCGCGACGCTGTTGTGGGACGACACGAACTTCTATAACCGTCTGTTCACCGGCGAGGACGGCAAGCGTGGTCGGATGGCGATTGCAGGAGGGGCCAAGGGGGTTCGAGGCATGTTCTTCCTGGCCGGAGCGCTGGACTTGCTCGACAGCGAAGGTGAATGGTTCGCCAAGGACGGCACTTTGTATTTTCATGCCCCTGGGGGCAGGCAGCCGGATGCCGCCGATTTTCTAGTCGCTACCAATGACTATTCCATCTTCGACTCAGCCGCCTTGTCCCAGGTCGCGATTGAAGGTGTCGACTTTTTGGCAACCTCGGTCAAGCTGGCGAATCCTGGCAATGAGCAAATCGTATTTCGAGATGTTCATTTCAGCTACATCGGCGGAGAGCCGCTGTTTGAGGACACGCCCAAGGGCAAGCGAGGATCGAGACCGATCCATGTTTCGGGTTCACGCGTTGGATTCGACAATTGTCTGTTTGCAGGCGCTCAAAACACCGCCCTGGATTTGACAGGCTCGATGCTCTATGTCCGCAATTGTGTCTTCGCGGAGAACAATCGGCATGCGAATTTCCAAAGTGTGCCGCTGTTCATCGGCGCCAGTGGCACTTACCTGGTGACGCACAACACGTTCTTCAACAACTGTTCGGATGCGATCCGGATTGGCTTTAAGGACAACTACAAGAAAAGCAGCAATCCGGATGTGTCCTACAACAACATTTGCAACGCGGGAATTTACAACTCGGATGTGTCCGGTGCGTACTTTCCAAAAATGACTCAGCATTACACTGAGTTTCACCACAATTGGGTGCACAACGTCAAAGGGAACGGAGTGCGTTTGGACCAGGCCGGGGAAGAATTCACGGTGCATCACAATGTCTTTTGGTCATCCAAACGCGGAATGAGCATCGAGGGTTACGGCAAGTTCAACGTCTACAACAACACTTCCTTTCGCAACAAGGAATCGTGCGATTTGATTCGAAACGTTGTCCCGAAAGCGAAAGGATCGAATCCCGAAATGGTCAGCAACGACACGAGCTTCCCACCGATTGATGACTGGAATGTCTTAAACAACCTGGTGCAAAAATTCGCCGACAATGTCGGACCCAGTGAGAAGCGGCCTTTTGATAAGTCGAAGGCGAGTGGAACGCTTCATCCAGAAAGGAATAAAGCCAAGTCCATCCCAGTCAAAGATCGAGGAGACATTCAGGGCAACTTGACCCGGTTCAAGCCAACGATTTTCACGAACGAAAACTTGGGCGGTTTGAACTTGGTGCCAGACGATAGGATCGTCAAAGGCGGCGTTTCCCCCACCCCAAAATTGATCGCGGAAGGTGTGACGGCCCTGGACACTTATCGGGATGCGTATGACTACAAGGCCAAGCCTTGGTCTGCGGGAAGTGATTGGATGCCGTACGGAATCGACGTCCCAAGAACGATGGCCCGGGCAGAGCAGTTCGCCAAGAAATACGGCCCCATTTCAGTTGTACCCGAGATCAACGTATCGGGGCTACCGATCGGGATTTTAAGTCAAACGACCTACAAGCCTGCTCCGCAGGTTCAGAACCAAGGCTACAAGCCTAAGGGAAAAGGAAAAGGTCCCAAGAAAGGAAAGGGGAAGAAGTCGTAGTGGACTTCGCGAAGAAGTCCAACCAGTAAACGTAGTGGGATTCGCCAGAATTCCCAATGAATCAGGAATCGAAAATCGAGAAAGGATTTCTGGCGAAATCCAATACGTATTACTTTGGATGAAGTGTCAAACACACAATCGAACCATGACCAAACGAGATCATCTCAAGCGACTTGACGCGGCGGTCTACCGGGGACTTGCCGTCGTCCACTGGACCATGACTGTTCGCGACCGACGCACGGGATGGCTTAATTCCTGCATGTACTATCGATTTCGAGAGCTACTGACCCATTCACAATTTCGTTACGCCATTGCCTGCCCAATCTTTTGCATGTTGCCCGACCACATTCACCTTATCTGGATGGGGATTCTTGAAGCGGCCGACCAAAAGCTTGCAATGCGGCACTTGCGCACGCGATTCAATGATTCGCTTTCGCGGATTGGCTATGAGTTGCAAGACCAGCCCTCGACCATGTGCTGGAAGAGGATGAACGTCAGGAGGATGCGCTGATGGGAACCTGCGAGTATGTCGCTCGCAATCCGGAACGCGCAGGACTGGTGGCAGTGGACGCTTACGCTGAATACCCATTTTCCGGTTGCCTCGTTCCGGGGTATCCAGAGTTGAAGCCGTTCGAGCCCGATTTCTGGACTCGCTTCAATCGCAGTGTTTCCTATCTCAGAAAGAATCATCTCGTAGTGGGATTCGCCAGAATTCCCAATCAGCATTCCGGCGACGAAGCGGATTCTTGAAAGCTCTTTAAATTTGGGATTTCTGGAGAAATCCACTACGTATCAAATTTGGAAAAGGGATTTCTGGCGAAATCCACTACCAGCAAGAGAACTAATGAAATTAAACGTCATCCACAATCCATCCGACGACTCATCTTGCTGCAGTCCCCGAGTGGACTTGTCTCGCCGTCGGTTTCTGGTCGCCGCCAGTGCGTTGACTGCGGGGTTGAGCGGCGGGCCGCTGCTGGCGGCCGGCAGCAAGGAAGCCTACTCGGCGATGCTAAAATCCGAGCCCTCCTTGCGTGGCTATTGGCGTTTCGATGACGATCTGGTCGACGCCATGGGCAAAGCACCCGCGAAGGGCGGTGGTTCGGCCTCGTTTGTCGAAGGGCCGGTCGATGGCCAGGCGATTTGTTTGGTTCCGAACCAGCCGGTTTCGGTGCAGAACACAAATCACTTGCGAGGCCGATCGGCCACGTTGGAGTTGTTCTTCAAACTCGCCTCGCCGCCAAGTGGTGTTGAACACCCCGTGATCATCGCCCAAACCGCAGGGCAACAGGCTCGTTACATCGTCGGCGTCAAGAATGACTTATCGGCACTGATCTATCGGAACGTCAACGGTGACGTGCTGACCACGATCAATCTGCCCACCGACCAGCCGATCGAAGTGGGACGCTGGTATCACTTGGCGATCACCAGTTTTGACCTCGACTTGCGAGCTTATGTCGACGGTTACGAATGCAGCCTGGTGGGTGGCGCATTTGAATTCACCCGGCGAGGGCCGAGAAAATCGACGATGACCCTGGGGGCGACCACGGTCAACGGTTGGGGCTCGGCCGATATTTGCCTGGACGAAGTCGCCTGCTACGCAAAAGGCCTTACCCAGTCTGAGATTCAGGACCACATCAAAGCCGCTGGGTGGGAACAACGTCTGCAGGAGACCGGCGAGATCGTCGCTCGCGTTGAGGCCGAGCGTAACGCCCGACGTGCTCGCAAGGAACAGGCGATCCTGAAGGATCCCGCACTAACCGCACCCGGCCAACCTCGTGTTTACGAGGGACAGCATCTCGCCGCGATTAACTTCATGGTGGGCGGCATCGGGGCCGGCGCCATTCAGTTCAACGGCAAAGCCGAGCCTGCGATTTGGCAGATTGCGTGTAATTTTTCCGAACACCGCATCGCCGAC
>NZ_ANOG01000043.1 GCF_000346295.1 Rhodopirellula maiorica SM1
GAGCTGGCCGGTGCGATTTCGTAGACACGGTCGAAATGACGCTGAGCTTCACCCTCATTCCCACGGGAAACCAATAATTGTCCCAAATCGAAGTGGGCTGCGGCGTTAAACGAATCCAATTCGATCGCACGGCGAATCGAAAGGAGAGCCGCATCGGGATCACCGAGCGTATTTTGCAAACGCCCCAGCGACCGCCAGGAATCAGAATGATTGGGGGTCTTGGCGACCCGCTGTTGCAACATTGACAACATGGCCAACTGCCCCTGACTGGGCTGTCCATCACTGGATCCAGCTTTTTCCAGTGCCGAATCCTCAGCGAACGCTGGGGTGTGACCTTGGACGAACAAACCGGATGCCAAGGTGACACACAACCATGCGACGCCACAGGCGAATCGCGAGTAAGTCGTGAGAGAAGAATTTGAAAGCATTAAATCGATGCAACTATCAAAAAATCGTAATGGCAAACGAATCTGTCTGGCGTATTGCGACCGGGATGAGGTAGTGTGCCGGTGAAGTGACCGAGGCTTGGCGTTCCAAGTACTTAGTAACACGCGGTCCCCGCGAATTACCACCCCGATTCACGATGGTCGTGGATCTCATCGCCAACAACCAATGGGTCGCTTCTCTATTCCCTCGCATGGAGCTTGTTTACGGATGAACGATCAAAAACGAATTAGACGGATAATCGCAGTCGTCGTCGCAGGGGCTGCGATCTCAACCACGGCACAGGCTCAGGGCCTCGGCGGTGCACTCTCAGGAGCTCAAGCTCAAACGCAGCAACGTGTCCAACAACAGGTCCAGGCACAAGTTCAGCAGCGAGTTCAGGGACAGGTACAGAATCAAATTCAATCGCAAGTGCAGGCTCAAGTCCAAGCTCAGGTCCAGCAACGCGTGCAAGCTCAAATCGCAGGCAACGTGACCGCGCGAGTGAACAATCAAATCGAAGCGACGGCACGCCAAGCGGCTCGTTTGGCCGCCCGGGCTCAAGCGACTGGCAAAGCCGCATCGTCTGCGGCTCTGTCGACCGCCGCGAATACCAACGTCGATGCCAATGCCAGTGCCAACGTTAATGGCAACGCTCGCATCGGACAAAACCAAATCGCGGCGTCAAACAACACCGAAGCACGTGTCGGCGTTTCGGCGGCCGCGATCCAAATCACTCACGGCGACGTGGCGGTTTATGATTCGATCTTTGGTCAATTCAATCCACTTCGCACCGCCGCAGTCATCAAGACCAACGCTCAAGGGCACGCCCACACGGCGGCGGGCACGGCGTCCCACATTGCCGCCGCAGGTCAAACCAGCGCCGATGCGGCGTCCAGCAACGCCACAGCGGTTGGCGGAAATCTGTTGACTTCGGGCGAAGCGGCCATCGCGGGTCAAGCTTCCGCATCAGCACAGACACAGAGCCACACAAGCGGCGAATTTGGCATCGCGGGAATCCTGGATGCCAACGTCGATCTGTCAGCGATGATCGCAGTCGCGGCACGCCAACGACGTGCCGAGATTTCGCAGATGCGTGATCAAGCAATCGCATCGGCCAACGCGGAATTGATGGCCCACGCCGACGCGATGGAAACGCAACTCGCTGCTTTTGCATCGGCACAACAACAAGCTGTCGCGCAAGCTCGAGGGACTGCCAAGGCGGCTGCACAAAGTGCGGCTTCGACCAACGCCGCCGTTAACGCCAACGCCAACGGTTCAGCCACCGTTCGCTAACGTAGCACAGGCTGCCAGCCTGTCAGCAATCATTTCCAGTAGTGAATCTTGTCAAAGATCACTACCTACAAAAAGTCCGCTCTGGATTGGATCCCCACGGATCTCAATCCAAGCGGACTTTTTTCATAAACGCCATGCTACGGCGATTGCTCTTGGATGCTACTTTTTGTAGCGGCGGTCTTCGGGATTGCCAGCTGCCATCAGGTAGGCGATCAAGTCACGAATCTCATCCTTGCTAAGCGCGTCCAGCAGTCCTTCGGGCATTTGCGACACCGTCGATGGCTCCATCGCCTCGATCTCGTCTTTCGCGACCACGATTGGTTTGTCAGTCGCTTTGACCGGATAGACCTCGATCTTGTCACCTTTGTCGACCACGATTCCGGTTACGATTTGACCGCTGTCAACGAGTACATTGGTCGAACCGTATTGATCCGAAATGTCCTTGCTGGGATGCACGATCGCCTCGACCACATACCGCTGATCAAACTTGTTCGGGATGCTGGTCAAATCGGGTCCAACGCCGCCACCTAAACCGGCCAAGCGGTGACATTTGCCACATTCTGCGGCGAAGAACAAACTTCGGCCTCGCTCGAAATCAGGCTTGCCACCGGTCGCCGCCAATACTTCGTCCAGCTTCCATTTTTTTCCTGGTCCTTTTGGCGGAGTGATTTCAAAGTCCGGCACGGGATTGAAATCTTCGCCGGTGATGTCCTGAAGTGCCTGACGCTCTTCGTTGGAACAGGTCTGCAGCGCCTCGCTTCGCATGTTTTCCAAGAACCCAGGGTAGCTGGCGCCACCGGAGCCCTTGGCGGCTCGATTCAGAAATTCGAAATAGGCTCGTCGCTGATCCACCGTCCAACCGGTCGCCAAATTCCGCAATTCAAACGCCAGTGCAATCTCTTGCGATGGCGGTGGGTTTTCACGCATCTTTTCGATGTTCGCCCCGTAACCTCGGTTGCGACTTGCCAGCTCTTCCCAATCCGGAATGACCGGCTCGGATCCCTCGGTGATCAACTTCATCGCCTTGCTGATCACGGTTGGCGAACGCAAATAAACCAGGATCGTGACAAGCTCACGATTTACATCCGGCGATTGATTCGGCAGCAATCCATCCAGTTCCGCGATGACTTGTTTTCGTTGTGCTTCGCTTGGTTTGCCCAAGCGGATGAAGGTCAATTGATAGGCTCGCAACAACCCCAGCAGCTGCATTTCCGAAAGCTCGGCGGGTTCCATCGCCAACAAATTGTCGAGCAGTGGGGCTTGATGACTCGAATTACCCACTCGCGCAAGTGCTACCGCCGAGGTGATTTTGCTTTGCACACCCGACTCACTCAGCGCCCGATCGGCCCACTCGGAAACCGGTTGCGACTCGATCGCAACACGTGCTGCGTTGCGAATGAAACGGTCTTCGCTTGCCAGATAGGGCCAAGCGGTCTCGACTGCTTTCGCGTCAACGTGACCGTGAAAGGCTTCCAGCATTCGCCGCGTCTGGCGAGCCTTGCTGTCCGCCGCATCCGGATCGGTTGTCGGAGCCGCAGTCGACTCGTCACCCACGTAGCGCACACGGAACATTGCCGAAGCGGCGCCACGACCGCCGACGGTAAAGTAAAAGTGTCCATCCGAACCGATCACCGCATCAGTCACGGGAAGCGGCGTGCCGTAGACGAACGGCTCACTTTCTCCGGTGTACCCGGCACCGTCGGGCGTCATATGAACAGCGTAAATCGTTCCAAACGTCCAATCCAATGCAAACAGTGCGGCTTGGTACTTCGTGGGAAATTTCGCACCGATTCCCGAGACAACGCCGGTGGGCGAACCCGGACCGATATCCACGACGGGCGGCAAACTGTCTTCGAAATAAGGACGCCATTTCCCGCTGCCACTTCGCCATCCATAGTCGCCACCGCTGACGACTTGGCAAATCCGCGTGGGGCGATACCACGGCATCCCCATGTCCCATTCCATGTCGGCATCAAACGTGAACATGTCGCCAAAACGGTTTAGCGCCACGTCATACTCGTTACGAAATCCGATACAGATTAGCTCTTGTTCTTTTGTTTCAGGATCCAATCGTGTGACCCAACCACCGGGAGCCAGCCGGCCGCGGGCATGACCGCGAGCATCCCACATCCGCGGCAACAAAAAGTCTTCGTCCCATGACTGAACTCGCTTCGATGCGACGTCGCCCATCGGCGCATGGTTTCCGCCGACCATATAAATGCCCTTGCCGTCTTCGGTCAAAATCAACGCATGATTGCCATGCTCACCGCCGCCGGTGCGGCTCGGGTAACGCTCGGCAGTGTCGAGCTTGCCATCTTGATCGCTGTCGGTCACGCGATACAAATGGCCGCCGTTGCGATGCACCCACAATGAATCAAACGCCCATAACAAACCTTGAGCTCCCGAGAGGACTTGGCCGCTTTCGGGATCTTTCACCCCAATCGGTTCGACCTTGGTTTGGCCATCGACGAGGGTGATATGAAAGATTCCTTTACCGGCCTGATCGCTGGCAAAGAAACCGCCACTTGCATCGGTGGCCAAGCAAACCCAGCTGCCTTCGGATTTTGGGACCTCGTACAAACGCTCGATCACAAAGCCTGGCTGCGTGATGATGTGGCGAGGATTTAGCGGATCGTTGCTACCGCCGGCTGCGTCGGAATAGTTAGGAACGAACCAAGGACCAACCCCCAGCTTACCGGCAACGTGTATCGTCCCGCTGGCCCAAGCCGATGGGTTGGTTGCTGCGGTTTGCCAGCCATCGGTGACGTTATCGGCGATCTTCCATGACTTGTCCGAAACAACCGTCGTCTTGCTGTTGTTCGCCAATTCCGCCGTCATTTTGAAAACCAACGCCGCGACACCTTCGTCGTTCTGGCCCTGGACCGCAATCACGTTCTCGCCGACATGCAGGTGTTTTGCCACATCGGTTTCGACCGGTTCCTGCCAAGCGTCGCTCTGCGCCACCAATTTCCCGTTGACCCAAACCTTCACATGGTTGTCACAAGTGGTATACAAGGGAGCCGATTTGGCGGCCGCCGCAAGCGAGAACGATTTGCGAAAATACAGTTTCTGATTCCTCGTCGATTTCTTGCTCCAGATCCACTGAGCTTCGGGGGCGCCGGTCAACCACTCTTTCTTGGCGTCGGGTGATTGTGGAATCGCCACTGCGTCATCGCTGCCTGGGGCGGCAGTGGAATTCGATAGTTTGCGAACAAGTTGCTGGCCCGATTCCGCGTCAAGGTTTCGCAGCAACAGGTTGCGGAACTCGACTTTCATCGCGGGTCCGGCGTGCAACTGCAAACCGAGCACGCCTTTTCGCATGGCTTTGGGATGATCGTCGGTCACATCGACGGTGGTCACTCCATTGACTTGATGGATCATGCGATTGCCCACCGCAACGATCCGCAAATCGTTCCACTGAGTGTCAACAAGTTGCTCATTGGCGGGCAACTTGGCGAGCACCTTCTTTTCGCCATCGGCGGTGATCTGAATCTTTTGCCCACGAGTGGCGATGATGCCGCGGTTGGCAAACTTTTCACCATACATCATGCCAAAGTAGTTTTGACTTGGATGCAAATCCGCTTGGTATCCCGCCAGCACAAATCCGTCTGCATCGACGACATCGCTACGGTACTGGACGCCCGAGTTATTGCCCTCGAAACGGACTTTGCAACGGAATTCAAAATCGGCAACCTCGCCATCTTGCCACACCAAAAACGTGTTGCCTTGGGTCGGATTGTCGGCAGTCGTTTGGCCGACAATCGCGCCTTGCGAAACCGACCAAAATCCATCAACCCCTTTCCATCCGGAAAGATCCTTTCCGTTGAATAGGATTTGAAATTTCTCGGTATCGGAGGCGTTTTTTTCCGAGGGATTGACCGCCCAACAGGCTGTCGCGGCAAGGAAAAGAAACAGCAAAGAGGGAACGATGGAACGCAGTGGCATCGAAATTCGGCGGGGATAGTGGAAGGAAAGGAGGGGGAAGCACCACACGAGCAGGAGACACAGAGTGGGACGCACCAGTGTATACAGAGCGAATCGCAAAGTCTATTTAGCACCACCACAAATGAGGGGAGGGGATTAATGCTTAGCATTGCCCCCTCACATCGGGTACATTTGAAGTCTGCTTGCTATTTGCCTGCCTCGCCTCTCGCCCCACCTACGAATCATGTTTCTCGTGCCCCCCTCGAGACTTTTGCTTGGGAATCTTCGCTGCGCAGACGCCATCTGCTTATCCAAATTGGTGGTTCTATCGGCATTGCTATGCACCGCCTCTGCGTGGGGCGATGGAAACACGGTCGCGATGACGGAACAAGAAGAACATTTTTTCGAGCAACAAGTGCGACCGGTACTGCTCGAACGTTGCGGTCAATGTCATGGCCCCAAAAAACAGCAGGGAGGCTTGCGAGTTGATTCGCTTCAATCGCTACTGACCGGTGGAGATAGTGACGCGGCGATCGTGCCAGGGGATGCCGCGGCCAGTTTGCTCGTTTCGGCGATCCGTCGTGAAGGCGGCTTGGAAATGCCACCCAACAAAGAGCTGGCGGAACACGAAATACGCACCATCGAGGCCTGGATTGACAGTGGTGCTCGATGGCCTGCGGATTTAGTGCCGCCCGCTGAGCAAAGACCCCGCCACCGCAAGGATCACTGGGCGTTTCAAGCGGTAAAGCAAACAGCGATTCCTAACGTCCAAAACCTTGCCGACGCCAAATGGATTCAGACACCGCTTGATGCGTTTATCGCGGCCCGACGGAACGAACATGGCTTGCCGCCATCCGCGCCTGCGGATCGTCGCACGTTGATCCGCCGAGTGACGTATTCATTGACCGGTTTGCCGCCGACGCCCGACGAGGTTACCGCATTCGTTCACGATGACGATCCGCTGGCGTACGAGAAACTTGTAGAACGATTGTTGCAGTCGCCGCACTATGCCGAACATTGGGGACGCCACTGGCTTGATGTCGCTCGCTATTCGGACACCAAAGGTTATGTGTATGCACGTGAAGAACGATTTTGGACCCAGGCCTGGACATATCGGGATTGGGTTGTCAAGGCGATTCGCGACGACATGCCATACGATCGTTTTCTGTTGCTGCAAATCGCAGCGGATCAGGTCGCCGATAGCCAACCGGAGGACTTGGCGGCGATGGGGCTACTGACATTGGGACGTCGCTTTCTGGGCGTACGACGTGATGTGATTGATGATCGCATCGATGTCGTCACCCGTGGAACGATGGGTTTGACAGTCGCCTGCGCTCGATGTCACAACCATAAATACGACTCGATTCCGACAGCCGACTACTATTCGCTATACGGTGTTTTCGACAGCTGTCACGAAAAACAAACCGTGCTGACAGACCCTCCTGGTGACGAAGCGTTTCAAGCCGAATTGGCAAAGCGACAACTGGCGTTGCAGGAAACGATGCAGAAACTCTCCAGCGAGTCTTCACAACGAGCCCGTGAACGCATTGCCGATTACTTGTTTGCGCAAACCGAGTTGCACAAATATCCCGCCGATGGTTTTGATCAGATATTCCAGAAATCGGATCTGCTGCCCGCGTTCGTGCGGCAGTGGAAAGACTATTTGCGTGCTGCGAAACAGAATCACGATCCAGTCTTTGCAATGTGGCATGCATACGCGGATCTCGAACCGGCCACGTTTGCCAGCGAGGCTGAAGCAGCCACTCGACGTTGGCACGCGTCGTCCACGAGGAATCAAAACGTCAACTCGAAAATTGCCGCAGCCTTTGGTACTCCGCCGCTCACGTTCCGCGAAGTCTGTGATCGATACGGGGAAGTGTTTGCACAAATCGATCCGGAGGTTAAGTCAGACGATGCCGATACCGAAGCGCTGCGGGCAGTATTGAATTCGCCGACGTGCCGCGTTCCTGAGAGTCCGATCTCGCATTGTGAAACATTCTTCGACAGTAGCAGTGTGACCACGCTGTGGAAGCTTCAAGGTTCCATCGACCGCTGGTTGATTGATGCCGCCGAGCCCGTTTCTGTCGCCGTGTCGCTCGTGGACCTAGCAACGCCGGTCGAACCGCGGATCTTTCTGCGCGGCAATCCATTGAAACTGGGCGACGATGTTCCGCGTCAATTTCTAAGCGTGATCAGCGGGCCAACGCGGCAACCCTTCCAAATTGGCAGCGGACGACTGGAACTAGCCCAAGCCATCATCGATCCACAAAATCCGCTAACCGCACGAGTGATGGTCAACCGCGTTTGGATGCATCATTTTGGCACCGGCTTAGTGTTAACGCCCAGCGACTTTGGTGTGCGAGCTGATCCCCCCTCGCATCCGCAATTGCTCGATTGGCTGGCCGCAGAGTGGATACGAAAAGACTGGAGCCTCAAGTCGCTGCATCGTTTGATCGTGTTGTCGGCGACGTATCGACAAAGCTCGACGATGCCTGAAAACGCCGAACATAGGCAACGGTTAACCCGAGTTGATCCCGAAAACCGCTTGCTCTCGCGAATGAATCCGCGGCGTATTTTGTTTGAAGAACTTCGCGATTCGCTACTGCAAGCTTCTGGGACGCTTGATCGAAGCATCGGTGGCAAACCCGTAGATATGTTTGCGACTCCTTTTCCGAACCGCCGCAGCCTCTATGGACAAATTGATCGACAATACTTTCCGACAACGTTACGGATGTTCGATTTTGCTAGCCCGGATTTACATGTCCCCAAGCGAAACCAAACGACCGTTCCTCAACAGGCATTGTTCTTCATGAATCATCCGTTGGTGCTCCAGCGTGCTCGAGCGCTGGCGAATCTGGTGCGGAATGAACCGCCGCAGCAAGCGGTCACCCGAATGTTCGACCTCGCCTACCAGCGACCGCCGAGTGAAATTGAGATGGCCGACGCTTTGACGTTGTTAGATCATCCGATTTCCCAAGAGACGACTAAAATTAAAACCGGAGAACTCGAGTGGAGTTATGGTTTCGGGCACTTCGATTCGGAAACAAAGCGACTTGATGGATTCACGGAATTGCCGCACTTTACTGGCCAAGCCTGGCAGGGCGGCCCCTCTTTTCCAGATGCCAAACTCGGCTGGGTTCAGCTCACCGCAACCGGCGGCCATCCGGGAAACGATGTTCAGCATGCCGCAGTTCGTCGCTGGACCGCTCCACGTGCGATGGCGGTTGCAATTCGCTCTAAAGTCACCCATCAAGCAACCCCAGGTGATGGAATTCGTGCCAGTATCTTCAGCTCGTCGGGTGGACTGCTCGCATCGACCAGCCTCCACAAGGACGTCGTCGATATGAATGTCGACACGTTGACCTTGCAACCAGGCGAAACAATCGATTTCATCGTGGATATCAACAAGGTGCTCAATAGCGATCAGTACCTCTGGGAGATCACGCTCGAATCTTCGCCAAGCGAAAGCTGGAATGCCACGTCCGACTTCACGAAAGACACCGCCGAACAACTTGACGAACTTGAGCAGCTTGCTCAGGTACTGTTATGTACCAACGAATTCTTATTTGTGGATTAGCTTGATGACAGACCCGAATATCAACCGCCGTGATCTGCTGTCACGCTCCGCACTTGGACTAGGCTCACTGGCGCTGGCGGGCGTGTTGGACGACGATCAATTGTTGGCTTACGAAACGGGCACGCCAGGGTCGCTGGCTGCGCGATCGCCTCATTTCCCTGGTCGTGCAAAACGCGTCATCCACTTCTTTCTCAATGGAGGGCCTTCGCATGTCGATACCTTTGACCCAAAACCTGCGTTGGCAAAATACGCCGGCCAACCGCTCGCGAAGACGCTGACAACCGAACGCAAAACCGGTGCCGCGTTTCCATCCCCTTTTTCGTTTAAACGATATGGAGAATCGGGGATCGAAGTTAGCGAACTGTTCTCGCGAACGGCACAACACATTGATGATATCGCCGTCATTCGCTCGATGTACGCCCAGGTCCCCAATCATGAACCGTCGCTGATGCTGATGAATTGTGGCGACTCCGTTCAAACACGACCGAGCATGGGATCGTGGCTAATGTATGGCCTGGGGACCGAAAACCAAAACCTCCCCGGATTCATTTCCATGTGCCCCGGAGGATTGCCCATTAAAGACAACGAGAACTGGCAATCCGCGTTTCTGCCGGGCGCGTTTCAGGGCACCTACATCGATTCACAACATCGTGAGTTTCGTAAGCTCATTGAAAACATCGAACACCCTCAGGTGTCAAGTGATGTTCAGCGACGGCAATTGGATCTACTTCGCCGCTGGAATCACCAACACCTTCAGTCCCGCCACGACGCTCAATTGCAAGCCAGGATTCAGTCGTATGAGCTGGCGTTTCGGATGCAGCGAGATGCCAGGGAAGCGTTTGAACTTGCCGGCGAACCGCAGCATATTTTGGATCTTTATGGCTCCGGCGTACATGGGCGTCAAACCTTGATCGCGCGGCGATTGCTCGAACGCGGAGTGCGATATGTGCAGCTGTGGCACGGCGCGGGGCAACCGTGGGACAACCACGAAAAGATTGAAGACAACCACCGCAAACTGGCAGGCGAGTTGGACCAGCCGATTGCGGGACTGCTTACCGATTTGAAGCAGCGAGGCATGTTGGACGACACGCTAGTGTTGTGGGGCGGCGAATTCGGACGCACGCCGACGGTAGAACTGGGGTCCGGCGGTGCCTCGCTGCTAGGTCGTGACCACAATCACTGGGGATTCAGCGTTTGGATGGCTGGAGGTGGAATCAAAGGGGGAACGGTTTACGGCGCCACGGATGAATTTGGCTTCCGAGCGGAACAGAATCGCACCAGTGTTCATGATTTACATGCCACGATGCTGCATTGCTTGGGCCTCGATCACCAGCGTTTGACCTATCGTTATGCCGGCCGCGATTTTCGCTTGACCGATGTTCATGGCAACGTGATTCACGATATTTTGGCATGAGCATCCTGGTCATCCCTCATTGGACAACGCCACCTTTCAGGGAAACCAACTCGAATCGTAAGCAAGGGTAAATTGATTTTGATTCAGTCCCTCGCTGACGCTTCGGGTTGCGATTTTCAGCCACGCAGTGGCGGCAGCATGTAGCCTGGGGCGAAAGCCTCAATATCATCTTTGGCACCCATTGGGTGATGTTCGAGTAGTGGGATTCGCCACAATTCCCGTGTTTTCTCTTGAAGCACCAGGAACTCTGGCGAGTCCCACTACGATCGTAGATGGCCTTGAGCGACCGCTGGCACCTTGGGGGCGACCCATTACAATTCGGCGAACGGCAGCTTGCGTGGATCGATCGGTGTTCGAATCCACTGAATCATTTCTGCCAGAACTTGACCATTAAATCTAAAGAGACTTGTGTGGACTTTCCAGTAATCATGACAGCAATCTATGGAGTTTTTGTCGTCTTTGGAGGAGTCATGGGCTATGTCAAAGCTCAAAGCAAAGCTTCTTTGATCGCAGGCTGCATCACGGGCGGACTGCTTCTGCTGTCGGCATTCCTGATTGCCAGAGGCATCACCGTGGGGGCAATCCTAGGGATCGTTGTTTCGCTATTGTTGATTGGCCAGTTTGGCCCTTCGCTGCTGAAGAAGTTCAAGGTCATGCCAAACCTGCTCGTGGTCGTCCTGGGACTGATCACCGTTGGCACGCTCCTATTCCGTTTTTTCAACTAGGTTCCGCGAACCAAGGCGGACGGGGGCGTCGTTGGTGCCATGCGTCCATCGGTGCACGATAGAATAACGGCAGTACGGCGAGCCGTGGTGTGCATGCCGTGAGCATGCGAGTAGCAACCGGGAGCGTCCGAAGTGAACCAGCACCGTGTATTTATGCCCCAGGACCGGCGAGAGTTTCTTCGCACATCTGCCTGGGGCGCCGCAACGGCAGCCGCCGGTATGGGAATGTCTCGTGTGGGTTCGGCCGTAACGCCGGAGCTCACGACGCCCGCTCCGTTGCCGACTCGGCCTGCGGGCATCGAAGTGCTGATGCCGCGAGATCGAGTGCCGCTGTCGTTCATCATTGATGATTCGACGTGCTTGGTGAACATGGGACACTTTTGCACTCCACAGTTCGCGACCGCGTTGCCAAACCGCGCCGAGTATCAAAAACCGTGGCGATCATGGCCGCGTGAGATCCCCGATCGCTTTGTCCGCCAGTTTGGTCAGTGGTGTGCCGGCCAGGGGGTGAAAGGCAAGTACAGCATCGTCCCCAATCCAGCCTGCGTCGGTTGGCTGGACCGAGAATTGCCGGGTTGGTCACGTTCCGATTTGCAGTCCAGCTTGAAACTTGTCCGCGATTTGATGCTCCCCAACTGGGACATTCATCCCGAGATGATCACGCACACCCGCGTGATCGATCTGAAGACCGGCCGACCGATGCAGCAGATTAGCGCGGCAACGATGGAGAATTCGTATCCTCAGGAAAAAAAGAGTGTCGACGAATTGGCAGCCTATCTGGCCTATGCACTTCGCATCCTGAAGAACTGTGATCTTCCCTGCGAAGGAATCACCACTCCCGGTGGTTTTGGTAATTCGATGAAAGGCGAACTGCCGATCGCGGTCGACCAAGCGGTTCGCGACGTCTACGGCACCGATCTGCCTCACTATTTCAAATACGTCATCTCGGGCGACCAGAGTACGGAGCCCAAGCTCGAATATTTGCGTGGCGTGGGGAGCGACGACGTGCGGTTAACGGTGAACGTTCCGGCGGGAACGGGCGATTGGTTTGGCGGTTGGCAGGGCGATTCGCTCTCCGAACCGGATCGCTACTGCAATGCCACGGCAACCCGCGGCCGAATGGTCGAATTGATCGAGCGGCGGCAACCGGCGGTCATGATTTGCCATTGGCCGGGGATGTACAGCAACGGCAGCGAAGAAGGATTCAATTCCTTCAAAAGAGTCGTCCAGTCATTGGCGTCGCGATTCGCCGACGACACGATCTGGATGAAGATCAGCGAGATCGCCCGTTATTGGGCCGCCAAACAGTTGACCGAGATTCGCCGCGAGGGCAATCGGTTGACGCTGACGGCCCCCTTTGCTGCACAGCGATACACGTTGCAAATCGACGGCGGTTCGGGACCAGTAAGTCTCGATCGAGGAAACGATCGCACGCCCCTGCGTGAAGCAACAAGTCGATCGACACTGGATGCAGGGACATGGATCGCCAATGATCAAAACCTCGTCGCTTGTTTCGACCTGCCCAAAGGAACAAGCGAGCTCGTACTAGGAGCGACTTCCTAGAGCCCGCTCCGACAACCAATCACAAAGGACGCTGCGGCGAAGCCGAAGCTACGAAAAACGGATTAGAAATTCTTGCTAGACGCATATTGCCAGCACGGAAAAATCCTCCTTCGTGGATGTCTCGTCGGCGACATCATAACCGGAGGTGATATTCACAGCAGCCGGTGCATGTCCAATGCCATCCGCTTTGGTAGCGGCACGGCGCAAGCCGTCCGGTTGAGGCGAGTAAAACGTTCGAAATTTGACCGGGCGAGACCCCGCACCGTTCCGCTATGAAAACCACCTACCTAAACAGCTAGGCAGAATTCTTTCGGTCTATTAGTCGCTTTGGCGTTAGCAGCGCTGTTGATTTAGTCGTACGACGGACTTCCTAGTCCGTCGAATACACCAATGACGGACGAGGTAGTCCATCAGCCACCCCTCGCCATAGGAAACTTCGTTAAATCAACCGCCCGATAGCCACGGTTCCGACATTCAACCGGGGCTAGCGCCCAAACGGCCAACGTTGCAAAGCATTTCCCCCGTGTGTTGCAGTGTTTTCATAACGCGCCGCGTAAGTTTTGAGGTTGCGTTGTTCTCCGTGTTCCGGGCCAAAGGCCCAGCAGTTTGCCT
>NZ_ANOG01000044.1 GCF_000346295.1 Rhodopirellula maiorica SM1
AAACGATGCTTGCACCAGCCATTTCTAGCCACAGCCCACTCCCCACTCCCAACTCCCAACTCCCAACTCCTCACTCCTCACTCCTCACTCCATGTCTCCTCACCCTCACGCACCGTATTGCCATCGACTTCTAACCCCCCGGCATGCTATAGCCACGGCCTCTGTTTTTAGTTTTCGCGGTACAAGAATCGAGGTCGGCTCTGATGAGATTTCCAATCCCAATTGCAGGGTCTTTCTGCGTTTTGATGGCATTGGTGGGATGTTCATCAAAAAATGCGAATGAAGCAGATGGCTGGCAAGCGAATGAGGAATCCGCCGTCGAGACCACTCCAAACGCCGATCCCGAACACTCGTTTGCGCCCCCAGCCCCCGAACCGATCGCCAAAAGCAGGTTCGATATGCGACGCGAGTCGGCAGCGCAGCCCGAATACTCGGTCCTACCGCCGCAGCCCGACGCCCGTTACCCACAACCGCAAGCGATGCAGTTGGAGCCACAAGCGATGCAGATGCAAGCTCCTGACATGCAGATGCAGGCAACCGCATCGGCCGAGGTTCGCAAAAGCCTTCCCGCCGGAACTCAGCACAATGGCGAGGGTGGTTTTGCGACCGTTCAAGTTTTCTACGCGACCGATCGGATGCGAGGCCCCTTGTCCCTCTCGGACTACGAAATTACCGGTCAAAAGCAAGTCGTCCAGCTGATCGCCATCGCCTCGATTGCTCTCTTCTTGTTCGCGTTGCTGAATTGGTTGCGAGGCAGAACGCGAACCGGTGGATTGGCGGCGCTGATGGGCGGCGGTGCCGCCTGTATCGCCGCTGCATTCATCTCGATGGGGCAAGCCAATATTGAAAAGCATGGTGTGACCTACTCGGGCGACCGAGGAACGCTGGTCCGTGGGATCTGCGAAGTCACCGTGCCTGATTCGCATCAACGAGGACTCGTCGAACGCCCGAGTCTGTTGAAATTCGAGCTGCACGAAGACCAACGCGACCATATTGTCCTCACCAGTGCGATTGAGCTTGCCGAAACCGACTTTCATCAACGCTTGTCCGAAACGGTTGCTCAATCCAGCGATCAAGTATTTGTTGGTTTTCATTCATGGCTACAACGTTGGCTTCGAAGCGGCGGTGCAGCGCACCGCTCAG
>NZ_ANOG01000045.1 GCF_000346295.1 Rhodopirellula maiorica SM1
GGGTGTGGCATGATCGGTGATTGCGCGGGCCATCCGTGCCGAGATCGTGGCATGTTTGGGATGAAAATCCAAATAGGACACCACAGTTTGGTAGAATTCGTCAACGTAGGCCGATTGGTTGCGATCACGGCGTTGTTTGTCCGCCACTTTGCGTTTCGCGTAACTTTCGGTCGACCGCTCGACTTTCAAATCGGCCGCGATTTTCTCGATCGTGGCCGCAGGAGCCCAAATTCCTTTGGAAAATGTCCGTCGCCCTTTTTTTTCCTGGACGATCCAATGCTCGCCCGCTGCTTTGACACGGCGAGTCATGGCAGCGTCCCCGGGGGGCAAAAGCGACCAATTTGCAGGTGGGGTATGGATCTGACCCTCGGAATCACGAACGGTGTTTTCAGTCGGACCGGGGACGAACGTCTGGCTGCTCATGCTGGCTTTGGCTAAGCTGGTGAATGTGCGATGCCTGCGTCCGCAGGCACCGACTCGAATGGTTACTGAATCGTTCGGTTAGGAAATCAGAAGGTTTCCCAGCCCGATCGCTACTCAATTTGAGAATCCCGTTTTATGTATTTTCGCCTCGCCAGTCGACTGCTTCTCGAGCCCGACAAACGACTGCTTGCAAAAGCCGCCTGGACGCTGGGAGTTCGAGGATTGTGGAGTGTTCACAAGCACAAGCAGCGGCTGAAACGAGGAGATTTTTTTCCGCCGTTCTTATATCTCTCCGTCATCAACAGCTGCAACCTGCGTTGCCAGGGTTGCTGGGTCGACGTGGCGGCGAAACAACATCGTATTGAATTAGACGCGGCAAACAAAGTGATTGCCGAAGCCAAAGCGATGGGTAACAGTTTCTTCGGCATTCTGGGCGGCGAACCTTTCATGCACAAAGATTTGTTAAAGATCTTTGCCGCCAATCGCGACGTCTATTTCCAAGTCTTCACCAATGGCCATTTCATCACTGACGAAGTTGCCGCCGAATTACGACGGCTCGGCAATGTGACGCCGCTGATCAGCGTCGAAGGATCGGAAATCGTCAGCGACACACGGCGTGGCCGCGAAGGGGTGCTCAATCAAACGATGCAGGGGCTCGAAACGGCGCTGCGTCATCGTTTGCTCGTCGGCGTGTGCACCAGCGTGTGCAAAACGAATATTGACGATTTGGTCAGCAACGCTTGGGTCGACCGGCTGATCGAAATGGGAGTGATGTATTGCTGGTACCACATCTATCGCCCGGTCGGTCCCGAATCGAATCCCGATCTCGCGTTAACCAGCGAACAACAACGGCGGGTGCGTCAATTTGTCGTCGACACGCGTGCAACCAAGCCGATCGTTGTGATTGATGCTTATCACGATGACGCCGGCAATGCTCTGTGCCCCGCAGCAACCGGTTTTACGCACCATGTTGGCCCCTGGGGTGATATCGAGCCGTGTCCGGTGATCCAATTGGCCAAAGAATCGATCCACGATGACCGATCGCTCAAGGACACATTTAATGAGTCCGATTTCTTACGAGACTTCCGCGAGCTGACGGCACAGCACACCCGGGGTTGCGTGATCATGGAACGCCCCGATTTGTTGGTCCAGTTAGCCGAAAAACATGGTGCTCGCGATACAACGGCGCGTACCAAAGTAATCGATGAACTCAATGCCGTCGCGCCGCGGCGAAGCCAATATCAACCTGGCGATGAAATCCCCGAGCGCAGCTTTGTCTACCGCTGGGCGAAAAAATACGCCTTCAACGACTTCGGCACCTACAGCCGCCATTTCGACACCAGCAAGTACCAGGACCCTGATCAGTCATCAGGAGACAGCAAGCCAAAAAGCGAACTGCCGATCCTGACTCGCTAGCAGTGGTTACGGCTGTGTCTTGATGCGGATGCGGCGGTACTCGACTTGGCCCCGGTCACCTTCCAATCCGATCGGCCCCGTTTCAGGAACCTTCATTGCATCCTCGATCACTTCGCCATTACAGGTGCAGTGTGCCACGCCGTCGCGGACCGCAACGACAAGCGTGTTCCACTGCTGCGGCTTGTAGTGTTTCAAGTCCTTGTACGGTCCCGCCAATACGTAGTCACGACATTGCAATTGGGGTGCTCGGACGAACACTCCACTGTCGGCATTGGGAGTCGCACGAAATTCCAACCGCAATTCAAAGTCATCGGGAAATTCGCGAGTCGTCCAAAGCTGCTGAATCTTGCGTCCCTCGGGCGGCGTGGTGACAACCAAACGGTCATGAATCGCGACATAACGTCCCTCGGGTGTCTTCGACTTTCCCTCAAAGGCAACGTCGCTTTCGACAATCGGCCACGCTGGCGCATTCGGATCGCGGCTCTGCCATCGATCGCGAGATCGTCGCATTGCATCGGTCGTTCTGCGAAATCCCCAACCCGTCAAATCGTGACCATTAAACAGACTCTCGAATCCTTCTTCGACGACAAAATCGTCTTGCTCGGTGTCCAACAAACTAAGCGTGGCCAAGACCGGACGCAGTGCGGCTTCCCATTTTGCATATCCCTTGGCATTGGGATGCAACAAATCAGGAAACTCTTCTTTCTTTGCGTTGCCCTGATCGTCGGCAAACAACGTCCATGTATCGAGCACGATCACATTGGTCGTTTGCTTGGCAAGCTCGGCGTACAGTTGATTTAGACGCTTGATTTTGTCCGCAGGTCGTTTTTTCGATTCATGGCTGGGAAAAACGTTGCAAAGAATGATCGGCATCTTGGAATCATGTGCTCGCAATGCATCGACGATCAACTGCATATTGCCAGCGATCGTTTCCGGCTCAGCCCCTTCTTCGAGATCATTTGTCCCGGCCAAGATGACCACGGCCGCGGGGTCCAGCCCGATCACATCTTCGTCGAGTCGCAGCAGCATACCGCGAGTGGTATCGCCGCTGATGCCCCGGTTCGCCGGATCGATCGACTTGAAATCGCCACGGAAATCGTCTCGCCATCCTTGCGTAATCGAATCGCCCAAGAAAACGACGTGCCCCTGTTTACTTTGGGCATTCGCCGCAAACGCTTCCCGCCGTTTTTGCCATACGTTTTGAAACCAATCGTAGCGTCGCAGCGGTCCCGCACCGGCAAGTCCCTTGTCGGTCTCAGGCAACGAGAACCGCGGCGCGGCGTCCACCGTCGCGGTCTCTTGTCCATCGGCCGCAATCGGCAATGCGATGGCAAGCGTCAAAAAAGCGAGGATAACACGAGATTGCATCAGCAGATTTCCAGAGAGTTCAAAGGTTCGGTTCAAAATATTCAGCAAGAGGGTGACGGTTCGTTTCGAAAAGCAAGGCTCGCTTCGAAAGAACGGTCGCTAGGGATTGGTCAGATTGGGTGCCCAAACCTTGTCCGACAACGCGGGTGTCTCGCCATCGGCAGGGAACGTTTGTGGCAACGCCTTGTGAATCAGCGCCGACAATTCCTTGACCGTCGCAGCATGTGCAGACGATTCCGCCAGATTGTTTTGCTCGGTCGGGTCGTTGTCATGATCGTACAGTTCACGACCGGCTTTGCCTTCGTCCCATTCGGTGTAGCGCCATCGAGGCGTTCTCACCGTGTAGCCAAAGAATCCTTTTTTGCCGCCGCGTTTGACTTGCGTCAGCGTCCATCCACGACCGGTGTGGGTGGGATCTTTCAAGATCGGCACCAACGATTGGCCCTGCAAGTTCTCTGGCGATTTAACACCGCACAACTGAGTCAGTGTCGGATACAGGTCGATCAAGCCAACCGGCGTCTCGGCGACTTTGCCTTGCGCCATCCCCGGTGCAGAAACAATCATCGGCACCCGAGAACTTTCTTCGAACAAGCTCATCTTCTGCCACAGTCCATGTTCCCCGAGATGGTAACCATGATCGCTTGTGAACACGATGATCGTATTGTCGGCGAGTCCAAGTGATTCGAGTTGATCCAGCACGCGGCCGACCTGTGCGTCCATAAACGTGATACTGGCAAAGTAAGCCTGAATCGCCTGTTGTCGCAGCGGATCGGTTAGCAGTTCATGGTCTTTTTTGTGGCTGCCCAGTGCTGCCTTCGGCAAATCCTTGACGTCCTCGTCCACATTGGCAACCAACGGCATTTGGCTGAGGTCGTATTTTTCAAAATAAGGTTGCGGTGCCACATAGGGAGTATGTGGACGATAGAAACCGAGTGCCAAAAAGAAGGGGCGATCTCGCCGTTTCGCACATCGCTCGAGCACCCAGCAGGCATCGTCGGCCAACATCCCATCGGTATGCAGCTTGTCACCTCGTGGCGACGCGTACCAAGACAACGTGCCGCCAAACGAGTTTTTACGAAGCGAAAAAATATCGGGTTCTTCCAACAAACGGTCACAACCGGCCGGATTCAACTCGAGTTCCCAGGATCCCGGATCGTCATGCCCGTTGGTTCCCACACTTTTAGGAACGTTGTAGTGGTACAGCTTTCCTACGCGAGCGGCGAAGTAGCCGTCCAAACGAAACGCTTGTGACAAACTGTGATGCGATGGAATGGTTTGCCGAAAGATTTGACTGTTTTGATGAATCCCTGTGCTGTTGGGATACAGCCCGGTCAACATTGAATTGCGACTCGGGCCGCAAAGCGGATACTGGCAATACGCTCGCTCAAAACGAACGCCACGACGAGCCAGTCGATCAATATTGGGTGTTTGCACGAGTTCGTGATCATAACACCCAATCGAATTGTTCAAATCGTCCGAAATGATGAACAACACATTGGGACGTGTCTCGTTTGCCGACGCGATGGTTGGCGAAATCGTTGCGGATATCACAGAGAAGCAGGTCGCCGTGATGACAAAAATCCCAAGGCTATAGAGCGAGCCAGGCAGAAAAATCGGTTTTCGAATCATGGAGGACACGTTCTTAGGAGGGGAATTCGGGGAGGCTGAATGGATAAAATCATACATCAAGCCTCCGCGGCGTTGGGACAAACGATTCAAAATATCGTTTCGTTACAAACCGGTCGAATCGCACGGTCACCCCCGTTATGAGACGGCAAATCCGACAAAAACTTGGCAAATCAGTGCGGGGATGGTTTGAGGTTTCGCGGCGGTCGAGTCATAATTCGATCCCTAACTCTAACCCTCCCACCGTAAAATCCCCCTTGGAGCTCCCTGGATGATCCGATTGTCCCTTTCACTTTGCCTCGGTTTGTTTGCCATCGTCGCTGTCGCGGATGAACCCACGAAGAACTCTGCAGAGCTTGTCACCCTCTTCAATGGCTCGAATCTCGAAGGCTGGGATGGCGATCCTCGTATGTGGTCGGTCAAAGACGGCGTGATCCACGGCGAGACCACTGCTGACAATGTCGCTCAGGGCAACACCTTTCTGATCTGGCAGGGCGGTGAACTAAGCGATTTTGAACTTCACGTCACCTTCCGCTGCACCGCCGCCAACAACTCGGGTATTCAATACCGCTCGCAACACTTGTCGGGCAAAGGCGTTCGCAACGATTGGGTCCTGAAAGGTTACCAACACGAACTTCGTAACGAAGAAAACTTTCCCAATGTCCCTTCGTTCATCTACGACGAACGTGGCAAGCGTGGCCGTATCTGCTTGGTCGGCGAAAAAGCGGTCTGGACCAAAGAGGGCAAAAAAGTGCTCGACAACACGCTGATCGATCAAGCCGGTTTCAAAGAATTGATGAAAGTCGACGAGTGGAACGACGTGGTCATCATCGCCAAAGGCAACAACATCAAGCACTACCTCAATGGCAAGCTTGTCTTGGATTTCACCGACGAGCATCCTGAATTGGCCCTCAGCTCAGGCGTGATCGGACTGCAATTGCACGCTGGCAAACCGATGTGGGCCGAATTCAAGAACATCCAACTTCGTAAGTTCTAGTCCCAAAGCCGTCCCCTTTTTTTTGATTCATGCGAAACAGCCGCACTTGGCTCCCAAGTGCGGCTGTTTTTTTGTTTGCATGTTACTGCCAATTCTTAGAAAATTTCGGATAGCCGACGGTCTGTTCGTTTTTCGTTGGGGTTTGAATGATCAGACACGATTGGGGGCAAAGTGTCGCAGTGACACCGTGCGTCTGGCTCTTCTTCTTAAAACTATGACTATCTAACCATGCGTAGAACCGCCACTTGCTCGCTATTGATTTGCGTCGCGACCTGTTTTTTGCAAGCCAGCGGGTCGGCTCAGGAAACGCTGTCGCAAGAAAAGATCGACTTCTTTGAAGCCAAAATCCGGCCGGTGCTGGTCAAAGAATGTTACGGATGCCATTCGACCCAAACCGGCAACGCCAAAGGCGGGCTGCGGCTGGACACCCAAGAATTAACCGCCATCGGCGGTAATAGCGGACCTGCTATCGTTCCCGGTGATTTGGACGAGAGCCTGCTGTACAGTGCGATCCTGCATCAAGATTTCCAGATGCCACCGAAACGCAAATTGTCACAAAACGTGATCAATGACTTTCGCAGCTGGATCGAAATGGGAGCCCCCGACCCTCGCGTCACAGCCCCATCGGTGCTGAAAACACAGATCACCGAGGACGATATCGCGCAGGCCAAGACCGAATTTTGGGCCTACAAGAAACCGACTTTGCCGGCGATCCCTGCGGTTGAGAATCGCCAGTGGTCACGCAGCGACCTCGATCCTTTCGTGCTTGCCAAACTCGAGGCATCGTCGATGGCGCCCGCAGTGGATGCCGAGCCGCACCAAATTCTGCGTCGGCTGTGCTTTGATTTGATTGGATTACCACCCAGCATCGCGCAGATCGAGTATTTCCAAAAGTACTACGACACCGACCCGGACAAAGCGATCGCGCACGTCGTCGATCAATTGCTCGAGAAACCGCAGTTTGGTGAGCGTTGGGGACGTCATTGGTTGGATGTCGTTCGTTACGCCGAATCGAATGGCCGCGAAATCAATATGACGTTTCCGCATGCGTGGCGGTATCGCGATTACGTGATCGATTCGTTCAACGAAGACAAACCCTACGATCGATTTCTGCAAGAACAAATTGCCGGCGATCTGCTGCCGGTCGATTCCGATTCGCAGTGGGCCGAGAACTTGGTGGCCACAGGCTTTCTAGCGATTGGCCCCAAGAGTCTTGCCGAGCAGAATCGAACTCAATTCACCGCCGACCTCATCGACGAACAAATCGATACCACAACGCGGGCGATTCTAGGCATGTCGGTCGCCTGTGCCCGCTGTCATGACCACAAATTTGATCCGATTCCGCAAACCGACTACTACGCATTGGCCGGGATCTTTTACAACACGACGGTCTTTTTCGGGACTCCGGCATCAAAGTACGGAAACATTGGCGGTGTTCAAAATCGCAACTCGAGTAACTTGCTGCGATTACCAATCGACGATCCGAATGATTTCGACCGACGAATCCCGACGGATGAATTGGCCGACCTGAATCGCGAGCTCGATGAAACGCTACAACAATTGATTGAGTACCGCCGCAATCGTCGGCAAAACGACGGTAACGCAGCCAATGCAATCCAGAATTTCATCCGGATGCAAACGCGAGCCGAGACGCTGTCGACAATCATCGGCGGCGTGGATGCCCAGGGCAACCCGATCTCATATTGCATGGGCGTGCAAGAAAGCGATGACCCGCGTGATGTTCGCGTGTTGGTCCGTGGCGAAGTCGCTCAGCCCGCGCAGATGGTTCCTCGTGGATTCCCCAGTGTGCTTTGCGAAGATGACGCACCGAAGATCTCGCCGCGATCGAGCGGACGGCTCGAACTGGCTCGTTGGATCTCCAGCGGCGACAACCCGCTGACCGCTCGCGTGATGGTGAACCGAATTTGGCAGCACCTGATCGGCCAAGGCATTGTTCGTTCGACCGAAAACTTTGGCGCGACCGGGCAAGCCCCCACGCACCCGGAATTGCTCGATGCGTTAGCAATCAAGTTCGTCGATTCCGGATGGTCGATCAAATCGATGGTCCGTGAAATCGCTACCTCGCGGGTCTATCGCATGAGCACGGAATTCGACCAAACCAGCTTTGAAAAAGATCCCGATAACGAATTGCTGTGGCGTGCGACACCACGACGGCTTGATGCGGAAGCCATTCGAGATGCGATCCTGTTTGCATCGGGCAACTTGCAACTCGATCGTCCGCGGGCGTCCGAAGTGGCCAAGGCCGGATACATGCGAGTTCGCGACGGCAATCTGTTCAACCCGGTCCAGTTCATGACCAGCAGTGAAATGGGAATGAACATGATGAGCGACGGGCCAATGAATCGCCAACGCATGCTGCGATCACGCCCCGAATTGCAACAAATGCTCTTTCGCCAAGCACTCGCAAACCGCCGCAGCGGAGGCGATCGACTTGACATGACGGATGCCACGTTCCGGAGCGTCTATCTACCGATCGTACGTGGCGAAGAACCTCGCGTGTTGGAGGTATTTGATTTTGCCGAACCGAGCATGATTGTTGGGCAACGTGAAACGTCCAGCACTCCGAATCAATCGCTATTCATGATGAACAATCCGTTTGTGATACAGCAATCCGATGCGTTGGCAGAACGTGTGCTGGCGAACGGACGGAATCCGGACGAACAAATTCAGTATCTGTTCCGGTCGTTGTACGGTCGCGATCCCGATGCTTCGGAAATTTCCACGATCCGTGCGTTTGCTGACGACTTTCCGGTGGCCGGATTAGCAAATACGCGTGCCACGAAAAAAGTGTCCGCCATTTGTCAATCGTTGATCGCATCGGCCGAGTTCCGGTATCTGGATTAGCAATCCAATCACCGATCTAGAAAAAACTCTTTCATCCCAATTCAATGTAACTGTTCACAGGGCAATCAGATGAGCCATCTCTTTTCGCGACGTGCCGCGCTGCAAAGCGTTTCAGCAGGTTTTGGCTACTTGGCGTTTGCGGGTTTGTCGAGCATGGCGAATGCGAAAACGCCAACGGCAAGCGAAAAACCGTTGTCACCAAAACCGCCTCACTTTCCAGCGAAGGCAAAACGCGTCATCTTTCTGTGCATGACCGGCGCCCCCTCGCACGTTGACACGTTTGATTACAAACCGCAATTAAATGCCGATCACGGAAAAAATGGCCGCTATGGTGGCAAGCTGCTCGGTTCACAGTGGGATTTTAAACAGCGAGGCGACAGCGGGCTGTGGATCTCGGACCTCTTCCCTAGCGTCGCCCAGCATGCGGACGATCTTTGCCTAATTCGCTCGATGCACTGCGACCAACCCGTCCACCCGGCCGCGCAAACTCAGATGCATACGGGAACGGCCCAGTTTGTTCGACCGTCGATCGGAGCTTGGACGCTGTATGGGTTGGGCACCGAAAACGACAGCATGCCTGGTTTCATTTCACTTAGTGCTCCTGCGGGTCAATCAAGCAGTTACGGCAGTGCATTTTTGCCGGCGATCTACGGCGGAACTCCTATCAACGCGGGAGTACGTGGCGGCGGTGGCGGAATGGCCCGACGTTTCATGGGTGGTGGATCCGCGGTGCCCGACATCGAAAACTCACGCTACACCAGCACGCAGCAACGTAAACAGCTCGATCTAATCCAATCGCTCAATCACAACAAACTTCGTCGTGATGAATACCAACCGGGCGTCGAGGGGATCATCGAATCGTATGAACTGGCGTTCCGGATGCAGGACACATTGCCCGATTTGATGGATGTCTCGGATGAATCCGAAGCGACGCTAAAAATGTACGGCGCCGACGGGGGTGACACCGAACGATTTGGTCGTCAATGTTTGCTGGCGCGACGGTTCGTCGAATCAGGGGTGCGATTTGTTGAAATCAACCATGGCGGCTGGGATCATCACACCAACCTTTCCAACGACCTGCCAAACCGCTGTAACGAAATCGATAAACCGATCGCTGGATTACTGAAAGATCTGAAACAACGCGACATGCTCAAAGACACCTTGGTGATTTGGGGTGGCGAGTTCGGACGCACTCCCGCCGCCCAAAACGGCGACGGCCGCGATCACAACAACAAGGGATACACCACATGGATGGCCGGCGGTGGCGTTAAAGCAGGCTTTAGCTACGGCGAAACCGACGAACACGGTTACGCGGCGGTCCAAGACAAGTGCCATATCCATGATTGGCACGCCACAATCCTGCACTTGTTGGGTCTGAATCACGAACAGTTGACCTATCGCTATGCCGGTCGCGACTTCCGGCTGACCGATGTGCACGGCAACGTTGCAACGGACATTATCGCCTAGCGGATGCAAAATTCTCCCGTAGCGAGACTCGCCAAGAGTTTCGAGGGTATCAAGCCATTTGCCAAGAGTCGTCAATGGACCCGAACAAACGGCCGGGCCGTTGGCCCTACGGTTCATTGATTTTCTTGGCCCCAGCCCGTTGGACTGGGCTAGGTAAACTTCCGGGGCTTTGCCCCTCTATACAAAAGCGCAACTTAAAAACTTACGCATTCGGGTCACGCAGAGCCTCGGTCGTTCAGCGGTTAAACAAACGCTTGCGAAATTCGTTGTAACTGGCATCGATAAAATTGCTCGTCTTGGGAACAAAGACAAACAGAAAAGGTTCCGGGCACAACAGCACTCCCTTTCGAGTCCGATAGACTTTCACCTTCGCGTTTCGCCATGCGTAAACCCCAAGCGGAGACGTGAGCACCACTTGATCGGGGTCCAAACGAATCGTGCACTGGTAATCTTGCACCAACCCATGGGTTCGCAATTGCTCGCGAATCTTCATCTTCGCTTTGTGCACCATGGCTAGATACAATCCACTCGAAACGACCATCGTCCCAATGAGCGCGGCAACAAAGCTGAACGGATTCGGAAATCGCCACAAGATCAACGCAATCGCAATCATGCTGCACGCGATCATGGCGAGCGAACCAAAGAACAAGCGAAACGAATGTTGACGCAGCAAGTACTGCGACTCGGCAAACCGCAACTGCGACTGACTTGCTGCAAAATGAACATCGCCATCGACGTCCGCGACGACCGAGTTCTCCGGCGTCATAACCGGTTGATATGGATTAACGCCCTCGGTCATTGCTGAATCTCCTCCAAAAGCAAGAGCATCGTTGGTGGGCTGAGATTTCCTTACCATGGAAAATACGACCAAGGGCCTTCGCCCGATTCGTTTGCCGGAACCTCGACGAACCCCGAACTTTGCCCCAGTGACACGAGGTCTCCCGAACCTTGGCTAAAGACCGGTTCGGCGATTCCCGTTTCCACCATTTTGACGATCCGCAACCAATGCAACGGCAATGTTTTTGTGCCCGGTGATCGAAGCCGCACCTGGGTCGATGGCGGATTCCACTCCGTTTGCCCACTCTGTTTGGCCAATAGCGGCAACGCAAAACGGCGACATCCCACCACCGCGCTAACCGGATTGCCGGGCAAACCGAGGATCAATTTTCCGTTTGCGGTGGCAGCACCCAGGATCGGCTTGCCCGGACGAATCGGCAGTCCATGAAAAACCACATCCCCGCCAACCTCGCGTACCACATCGGGCACATAGTCATAATCGCCCATCGACACGCCGCCTGTCATCAGGATCGCGTCGGACTGATCAATTGCTGTGACCAACGATTGCTGCAGCGTTTCGCGATCATCACGAACATGATGAACCGCTTGGATCGAAATCCACGGATTTGGCTCGATTAGCGATCCGAGTGCCACTTGGTTACTGTTGCGAAGCTGCCAAGGCTGGGGAGCTTCATCGGCAAACACACCGACTTCGTCACCGGTCGTGATCACGGTCACACGAACAGACGAATACACACTTGCGTGATAACCACCAAAATTGACCATCGTCGCACGATGAGCGGCGTTGACCAGAACACCAGCGGGCAACACGGTGCTGCCCGCTTTTGCATTTTCCCCGGCGCGGCGGATGTTCTCGCCCGGCTGGGTCGACAACGCCACGTCGCGGAAACGAATCGCGTTTTCGAGTTCTTCGGTGTCTTCTCGTTTGACTACCGCGTCGGCTCCGTTGGGCACGATGGCTCCGGTAAAGATCCGAACGAGCGAACCTTTGCTCATTGTCGGCGGAGGCGTTCCCGGGGCACTTTCGCCGTGGACGGGGATTGTTTCGCCAGGACGCAGATCGGACATCCGGATCGCGTAACCATCCATCGCCGAAACATCCGCCGCGGGGCTGTCGCGATCGGCGGTCACCGATTGGGCCAACACGCGGCCGAGACATGATTGCGGTTCGGACTGGATCCCCACGACACTCAATCGATCGGCGATCGCGGCGATCGCCTCATCTGGCGAATCAAATGCAAATTTCTTAGCAGACATCCGTCATATCTTCGGGTGTATTGACATTGTGACAACAACTCGCAGGCAATCTCACGCAATGATGATCGTGTGAACCAAGCCAACGAAACAAACTACGATTGTCGGATTCAGCCAACTGTTGAATCAGACCCGCAAAGCGAACGGGATAAATCCCTACAAGCGGCTGCACCCGATCGGACTCTGCCACCGTGATCTCGTTCTGGCTCTTCCAGTGATCCACCATGCCACTGAGATGTTCTGGGGTCAACAAAGGCATATCCACCGGCGTGACCAAACAGGCGGCGAAACCGTGACGCTCGGCATAGTTCAGCGCCGCGGCGACTCCGGTCGCCGGACCACGATATGCGACCGGGTCCTCGATCGTTTCGACTGAATGATCAATCGTGGTGCGTCCGCTGACCACAACGTGGTCACACAAGTTCGATAGCCGATCGATCGCGTGTTGCAAAAAGGAAACGCCATCGGCGTGGACCAGTGCTGCCTTGTCACGTCCCATACGCAGCGATTGTCCGCCACACAGCACCACCCCAAGTAGCTGCTGAATCGATCGTTCGGAGTCCGAAGAATTCAATGAACTAGCTCGCGGATTCGTTGTGCTTTTCCAGCACATCTTCGACCCAAGTGCGCGCCCGCATCATGGTCGGAAAACCGATTGTGGGTGCCGAGACCAAGGCGACGTGACGCAGTTCATCGGGCGTACATCCGGCTTCGAGCGCCTTGCGAGTGTGCGAATGCGCGGCCCCTTCGAGTCCAGCGCCCAGCGAGATCGCCAGTTTGACGAGTGCCACGTCGCGGGCCGACAACGGACCAGCGTTGCGAGCCTCTTCGCCAAACGATTCGTACGCCTGCATGTACTCGGGATAACTTTTGTGCATCTGTTTGTACGGCTTTGGAATCATCGACTCGCCTTTCCCTTCGTTTAAGATAGATTGAATTTCAACAGCGACTGGACAAGCGAATCCATCGTATACGGATTTGCCTCGCACGTGACCGTGCAGCCGAGATCACGTACGGTTTGCGATGTGATCGGACTGAGACTTGCAATCTTCGCTTGCTTCATCGATTCGCCCAGCATGCGATACACGCTTTCTGCGGTGGCGCTACTGGTCAACGTGATCCAATCGATCTGCCCCTGCTGTGCCGCTTGCACGATTTTGGCATCGGGGGTGGTCACATCGGTGTGCAAATAGGCCACCACTTGCGTGACCTTGGCACCGTCGCGGGTCAGCGATTCGTCGAGAATGTCGCGGCCACGACTGGCCCGAACCAAAGTGATGCGTTTGCCAGCGACTCGGCCGCTCAAACTGTCGATCAACGATTCCGCACGAAAGTCCTCGGGAATCATATCGGCGTGCAAATGATAATCGCCGAGCGCCGCAGCGGTTTGTTTTCCCACACATGCCAATTGGACGCCCGCGAAAATCCGCATGTCGTGGCCTAATCCGAGCACACGATCCAAAAAGTACTGAACACCATTCCGACTGCAAAAAATCACAAAGTCTTGATCGGCAAGCGACGCGATCGCCGCGTCCACCGCCGTCCAATCCTGGGGTGGTCCGATCTGGATCGCCGGTTGAACTAGCACGGTCGCACCGAGATCACGCAGCGGGTTCGCGAGTTCATCAGCTTGATCAACGGGGCGTGTGACGAGAACGGTTTGGCCGAACAGCGGCCGCTGTTCGAGCCAGTTTCGCGTTTCGGTCAATTCCGCGACCGGGCCAATGATCACGATCACTGGGGGACGAATTTTATTGGCCGGACTCAATCGCTCGGCCACCTCGTCCAACCGACAACGAAACGTCTGTTGATCGTGGTGGCTACAACGACGGACGATCGCCACCGGGGTGTCGGGGGATTTTCCGTTTTCGATCAGCGATCGCGTCCATACCTCTGCCGTCGTCACCCCCATATAGATGACCAGGGTGCCCGGAAAATGGGCCAAAGCGTGCCAATCGAGCGCCGATTCGGACTTGCCTGGCTCTTCATGTCCGGTGACCAACGCGACCGCCGAAGCGAGTTTTCGGTGGGTAATTGGGATCCCGGCATACGATCCCGCAGCCAGAGCGGCTGTGATTCCGGGAACAATTTCGTAAGAAATCCCCGCCTCGGACAACGCGTCGACCTCTTCGGCCGTACGGGCAAATACCGCCGGATCCCCCCCTTTGAGCCGGGCGACAACGCGGCCATGGCGAGCATGTTTGAGCATCTCGGCAATAATCTCGTCCTGACGCCAAATCCTTTGCTGGCCATGCTTTCCGACGCAAATGTGCTCTGCGTTTGGGGCATGCGAAAGCAGTTCGACGTTGCTGAGCCCGTCATACAAAACGACGTCACTGCGAGACAAGAGCTCAGCCCCCCGCAACGTCAATAGCCCTGGATCGCCTGGACCGGCACCGATCAAATACACCATGCTGTTCATAGTTTGATTTTCACCTGAAAAGTTGACTATGGACAGATGGCAGACAGCTTGGCATACTACCGAGCCTTCAATTCCCTTCTTTCCGATGATGGACGCCCACGAGAGCGCGATAAACCGAAGATGCCAAACACCGAAAGTTCAAAGAAACGACTTCGCCAAAACGCAAAACAACGCGTACATAACCGTGCGATCAAGAGCAACATGCGTTCAACCATCCGCAGCGTTCGCGAAGCGGCTGAGTCAGGCGATGGCGAAAAGGCACAAGCGGCTTTCCGATTGGCAGTCAAAAAGCTGGATCGTGCTGCGAGCAAGAACGTAATCCACCGAAACGCAGCGGCACGCACCAAGAGCCGTCTGAGCAAGCTCGTCAAAGCTGCCGGCGCCAAAGCGTAAAGCTGCTTGGCACCAATCTTATTGCCATCGGATTTCGGCGCCATTGCGGGCTGATCGCAATAGCCCAATGCCACCTGCTTTCACGGTAACCGAGTGATTCTTACAGCGGAGCGGCGCGAGCTGCCCGGTCTAGTTTGACCGTTTCACTCGCTGCAATCGGGCGGCTCGCGCCGCACCGCTACTTCGACGACTCAACGTCGATAATGTTGCCCTGCGCCGACAAACGCGATTCCAAACAGTCAGCTCGACTGCTAACCTCATAATGAAAAAGGCACCGACACTGCAGTGTCGGTGGCTTTTTTCGTTTTTCTATCGTTCCGACGCCGCAGGTCCTAACGATCCTGCGGCATCAGCATCGAATATTTTACAAAACTACTTCCAGACCAAACCGGCATCATCAAGCCGCTTTTTGGTCTCTTGCATCAATGCATCTTCTTCGGCTTCGGTCCCGGCAACATAGGTGACGCTAAATCGCAAGAACGATCCGGCATCGTCCCACGGCACCGTGACGATCCCGAATTGCTCGATCAGGTGGCGAGTCGCATCCTCGGCCTTGGCAAACGTTTCACCCGATTTCGTTCCGCTGGGTGCTTTGGTGTAAAGGAAATAGGTGCCGCCGGGCATCTCGCACTCAAATCCACACTCGTTCAGCGTCGCAACCAGCTTTTCGAGCCGACGGCGGTATTTAGCATTGATTCGCTGCGGAATCGAATCGTCGTCCAGTGCAGCTGCGGCGGCCTTCTGAGTCGCCATGAACTGGCCGCTGTCGCTGTTATCCTTGACATCGGCAAACGCGGAAACGATGCGAGGATGGCCACACACAAACCCCATTCGCCATCCAATCATGTCGTAGCCTTTGCTCATCGAGTGGACTTCGACACCGACATCCATCGCGCCGGGGGTCTGCAGAAAACTCAACGGTTTTCCGTCAAACGTCAACATAATGTGCGCGGCGTCTTGCACGACCACGAACTCTTTTTCTTTCGCCAACGCGACCACTTTTTCGTAAAATTCCGAGGTCGTCGTCCGTCCGGTGGGCGAGTTGGGGTAGTTCAGCACCAACAACTTGGTTCGCCGATAAACGTCATCAGGCACCGCATCAAAATCGGGCAAGAAGTCATTTTCGGCCAACAATGGCAACTTGAATACTTCGCCGCCGTAGTAGCGGGTATGAGTTCCCGCCACCGGGTAGCCGGGCACCGTCATCAACGTGACGTCGCCGGGATTGATAAAGCACGCGGGTAACATCGCATAGGCAGGCTTGCTGCCGATGCAGTGGTTGATCTGCGTCGCGGGATCGAGCGTGACCCCGAACTGCCGCTTCATGAACCGTGCCGCCGCTTCCTTGTATTCGGCGATGCCATTGTCGGAATAGCCACGGTTTTCAGGCTTGTTGACTTCGTCGTTCATCACCTTGCGAATCGACTCGTCGGCCATCGAATCGTTTTCACCGATGCCGAAGTCCAATAATTTTCGATCGGGATGATCGGCCAGGGCTTTGCGTTTCGCTCGTTTGATCTTTTCAAACTTGTAGATCTCGGTGTCTTTGCCGTAGCTCGCACCGCCGATACGGTCGGCAAACAGCGATTGGAAGTAAGGGTCCGCAGAGTTTTTTTCAGTGGAAACGGTCGACATACTTATCTGTTTCAGAGAAAACGAGTGAGAAACGAAGGGGTGCGGGTTGGGTGAGCGGTCGCAGCATTCATCGCCCGCCCACTTCAGCAACCCCGAACGACGCCCTTAGGGTAATTTTCCCGAGCCCGAATCGACAGGGGGCAACGAAAACGGCGATGTCGTGCCGCTGCCGCTTTCGTGAGTCACTCGCCAATCCATATCCTCGCGACATTGCCGGACGGTACGAAATAACAATAACGGCACCGCCGCCGCGGCAAATGCCGCCGGAACCAACGAAAATGCCAGCATCTCAACCGCCCCCGATAACAGGGCGGGGATCGCCAAACAAGTAAACCCGCTAAGCGCTCCGGTCACGCTGCCGAACACGCGAATACTGGCTGGAGTCCAAGGCACGCGGGCGTCTCGGCATCGACAGCAACCATCCCGAAAGCGTCACCACCGGAATCGCCGCAAGCAACGCCAAAACAGCGCCGATTCCAAAGTACAACATCGAACCGAAAAACAGCGATCCCAGCATCGCTGATGACGACATTCCCGGCGATGTGAACAGACTGGTCAGCATCAGAAAGCCGACAATGGTCCAAGCAAACAAGCCGCCGGAAACCGCGATCATCACGGTCGCGTCAATGCAAACCTTTAGCGACGAAAACGGTTTTCGCTGAGCAATTTCGTCCTCATAGACCGCGACCTCTTCATCGACGAGGGTTGCGGCATAGGGATTTACACTGGGAGGGGTCGTCATCTTTATCCAGCGTCATCGTTTTTGGCATCGGATCGCGTTAGACTGTTTATCTTAACCGAGATTCAACTCGACCGACCACACTCGCGAAATCCAAAACTCGAAGCGATGCACTTCATGTCGTCCCAAGAATACACGACAGCCCAAGAACACGCCGCCCAAATCGATTCGATTCGAACGCAGTACGAAGAACTGGCGGAATTGGCGGGTTCGTTGGCGCACGAGATCAAAAATCCGCTGTCGGTGATCCACATGAACATCGATTTGCTGAGCGAAGATTTGGCGGAGATTGACTCTCCGATCAGCCGTCGATCCGTGGATCGCGTCGATATCGTTCGCCAACAATGTGAACGGATGGAAGGCTTGCTGCGTGACTTTCTTCGCTACGCACGACTCCGCGACATCGACCTCGTCCCCGGCAGTTTGAACGAGCAGATTGAAACGGTGCTGAGGGCCTACCAGGCGCAGGCGGATGCGGGCCAGATCGACATCGAAAAGTACTTGGACCCCGACTTGCCCGCGATCATGCTACACAGCGACTCGCTGCAAGCCGCACTGATGAATCTGGTCAAAAATGCGTTGGAAGCGATGGAGGAAGGGGGCCAGATTTGGGCCAGAACCTACCCGACCCGCACTGGAGTTGCGCTCGATTTGATCGATACCGGCAGCGGCGTGGACGACAACACCGTGCTGCATATGTTCGAGCCGTTTTACAGCACCAAAGAAGGCGGCTCGGGGCTGGGATTGCCGACCGCACGTAAAATCATCGAGGCTCATGGCGGCCGCATCAGCGTGCAAAGCGAATTCGGTCGGGGCACAAAATTTGTCCTCGAATTCCCGACGCCCAAACGCTTGGGCTGATCACGCATCGAGTTCAAGCGATTGTTCTAAAGGGGAGTTTGCTTCATGGCTAAAACTGAGAAAGCATCCCCCCAACGCTCGAAGTCAACACGCAAAAAGTGGCCGGACTGCGGATCGCTCAAACTTTGGCTCACGCCGTGCTGTACAAACTGCCTGGCGGCGCGAGATTGTAGATAGGTAACGCGTTGGAAAAGGGACATATCTAGCCGTGGATGCTATGGTTGGATTTGAGTGGCTGGCAACACTTGGCTAGTTTGAGACCATTTAGCTTGATTTGCACGCTAATTTTGCGAGGCCTGAGCTTCGAGTGCGGCCCTCACGGCCTCACGCAAAACTTCACCACGGAGGTCGCGAGCCACGATCTTACCGTCGGGGCCGATCAGCCAGATCGATGGTATCGATTGAATGCCATAGGCTTCGAAGATCTTTGTGTGCCGCTCGGTGTCACCGATCCAGCCCTGACGATAGGGCGAAGGACTTTCTTTGAGCAACGAATCAGGAAGGTCGATCGATTCATCAACGCTCAAGCCAATCATTTCGAGACGTTCACCAGCGAAGTCTTCATAAACCGCTTCCAGATTCGGAAATTCAGCTCGGCATGGTCCGCACCAAGTCGCCCAGAAATCCACCAGCACAAATTTGCCGCGGAAGTCCGATAGTTTGAATTCGCTGTCGTCGTAAGCGGTCGCCGTCCAATCAGCGGCAACGTCTCCAGGGGTCGGCACGTTCTTGAGTTTCAGGGTCAAATCTGCACGAAACGGTTCATCGGCATTTTTGATAATGAACTGCCGCATGGCATAAGCTCGCGCGAGTTTCAGCGAGCGTTCGCCTCCCGCAGCAGGATGCATGATTGTCGCGGTAAGCTGGTACCAGCCCGGCTTGATGTTTTCGAACGCATAAGTGCCATCCTCCGCAAGTTGGGTCTTGTACGTTTCTCGCTTCGCACGGGCTTCTTCGACCTTGCGAAGATAGTCTTTGTAGCCGTCCGTATTCCTAAAGGTACTAAGCCACTCAGAACGTTCCTCGCGTTTCATCGTCCGCCACTCCGGAGGGTACGGCGTAGACGGGTGCTTGTAATTGCCTTCGAGCATGACCACCACCTGATCGAGCGAAAGTCCGTCAGCATTGATGCCCTCGGACACTTCCTCAGGCATTGCGACCTTTCCCTGCACCGTACAGGTCGCAACTTCGGACGTTTTCGATGATGGTGGCGAGCCTTCCTTTGGCTCGCTTTGAGCGTAGGCCTCTACCGTGCAAACCAAACTGAGAATCAGGAAAAGAATCAACTTCGTGTTCATGGAAAAATCCTGATTGGACTGCTTTGTTAGAAAGCGTGCGGTTGCGTTGGCTTGTTGTCGCAGCAGTTTAGTTCAGACGCAGACGCGGTGTCAGTCAGCGCAATGTGCGAGCGAGCCGGAAACAGCCCCATTCGGATGTCGCTGAAAGGCTCCACCCGACCTCCCCCTAAAGCGATGCTTTTGGGGAGGTGAAGCTGATGTGTCGTTCGTGCGAGCCAGAGGTAGGCTGCTAGATGTTTCGTGGGCGGCGTTTGCGACCGCTCGGAGCAAAACGCTTGCGAATTTCGGCCACCGCGGCGATTAACCGGTCCGCTTCTTCGAACGTGTTATAGAAGTAGAAACTTGCGCGAGTCGAGGCAGACAATCCGAGCGACTTGTGCAGCGGCATCGTACAATGATGTCCGGCTCGCACCGCTATCCCATACGCGTCGAGCGTTTGCGACATGTCGTGCGCGTGAACACCTTTGATCACGAAACTGACAATTCCCGCTTTCAAATCAGGCTCAGGCCCAATGATTCGCACCCCGTCAATCTGGCGGAGTCCGCGGTCAGCGTAGCTGCCCAACTCTTTTTCATACGCGTGAATCGCATCGAGTCCCACCGAAGTCAAATACTCGGTGGCGGCGTGCAATCCAATCGCTTCGACGATCGGGGGCGTCCCCGCTTCGAACTTGTCCGGCAGAGCCGCACAGGTAAACCCAGATGTCGTGACTTCATTGATCATCCCGCCACCACTCAAAAACGGCGGCATCGCGTCGAGCAATTCTGATTTGCCATACAGCACGCCAATCCCGGTCGGCCCGCAAGTTTTGTGACCACTGAACGCAAGAAAATCGACATCCAATGTTTGCACGTCTAACGTTTGATGCGGAGCTGCTTGCGCCGCGTCCACCAACACACGGCAACCATATTCGTGAGCCATCGATGTCCAACGCTGGACAGGGAACTCAACGCCAAGCGTGTTACTCGCAGCAGTGAACGCAAACATTTTGGGACGCAGTCGCTGCAGATGATCCGCGACGACTTCGTCAGAAATCGTGTAATTTTCGTCCAGCGGCAGGAATTCGATTTTGCAACCCGTTCGCTCCGCTAATTGGTGCCACGGAACGATGTTGGCATGGTGTTCGGCGATCGTTAACAGGATCGTATCTCCAGCCTTGACGTTCGCATCGCCCCACGAGCGTGCGACGGTATTGATCGCCGCCGTCGTGCCCGCAGTAAAAATCACCTCGTGTGATTCGGCGGCGTTAATAAAGCTAGCCACGCCGCGACGTGCCTGCTCGTAGCGATCAGTCGACTCTTCGCTAAGTGTGTGGATGCCACGATGGACGTTGGCGTAATAGCGTTGGTAGCAATCCGACATCACATCGATCACTGCCTGCGGACGTTGGCTGCTGGCGGCATTGTCTAGAAAGGCCAGCGGTTTTTCGTCGGCGACGATGCGATCAAGGATCGGAAAATCGGCGCGATATTTCAGGAAATCCAATCCGGTCTGCGATTGCGTTTCAATGGGCATGTTCATCAGGATTCTTCGCCTAAGCTCGGGCCACCAAAGTGCGGCCCGTCGTTGTCATCGGTATCCGCATCCACGGGTGAATGCACGGCACTCTGCAACACTCGCCACGAGAGCAGACAGCATTTTTGGCGGTTCGGAGTCAATTTGGGGCCGAACAATGCCAGCATTTCGTCAGCGGAGAAATTTTTGAGTTCTTCGAGCGTTTTGCCTTCCATCTGCTCGACCAACATCGACGCCGACGCTTGGCTGATCACACAACCATCGCCATCAAACCAAGCCTCTTGGATCTTGCCGTCATCGGTCAATTTCAAGTCGATATGGATCACATCGCCACACAAAGGGTTATTCCCCTCGTCGGAGTGGGTTGCGTGATCAAGCGGTCCGCGATGGTACGGATCTTCGTAGTGATCGAGGACGTGTTCTTCGTAAATATCGTGTTCGCTCGGCGACATGAGGCTCTAGCAATGGCGGGGCGAGGATGGAAATGGATTTAGTACCGATGCATTTAAGTCTACGCACGTTGTCAAAAATCGACGAGCCCCCATCGAACGATCCTGCCCTTGCGAGTCAGCTGGGCAATATTATTTGCCATTCTTGGGCAGTTTCGCTCAAGTTTTGCCCGACATCGATCGGTTGGGCTTGCATCGCGGATTCGCCAAGTGTTATCGCAAAGGGGATGTTCTCGAATGTATGGAAGGTTTGGTGACGTATGCCCTACGGTGTCTATCTGTCTGCGGCGGGCGCGAATGCGCAAAGCCATCGGTTAGAGGTGCTCAGCAATAACTTGGCGAACGTGCAAACGCCCGGCTACAAACCGCAGCAAACGATCCTGCAAGCACGTTTCGCGGAAATGATCGAAGAGGGCGAAGTGTCGCCCGGACTCGGCGGAGCGGACGATATCGGCGGCGGTGTGACGATCCAGCGTTCGAAAACACAATTTGATCAGGGTCCGATGAAAAAAACCGGGCGTGACACCGACTTTGCCATCAACGATTCCGAATCCTTTTTTGTGGTCCAACGGGGTGACGAACGCTTGATGACGCGGGCAGGTGATTTCTTGTTCGACAACCAAGGACGGATGATTAATCCGACAGGGGACCAAGTCATCGGCAGCGATGGAAAAAATATTCAACTCGACCCGACCCAGCCCTACCAAGTGGGGCGGGAAGGACGCATTCAACAAGGCCAAAATCGCTATGAAATCATGTTGGCAAAACCGCGTAGCCAGGGCGATTTGTCCCACGTCGGCGGCAACCTGTTCAAACCGCTCGCTGACATCGACCTAGTGCCACCAACCGAACGCCAGGTCGTCGCGGGGCAACTCGAACAATCTTCGGTCAAGCCGACGATGGCGATGATGGAACTGATTGAAACCGGTCGGATGTACGAGGCGAACGTGCAGATGATCAAAAACCAAGACAACGTGATGGGATCGCTGATCAGTCGCGTACTGCAACCGTAAACCTGAAAAACACCTGACAAAAATGCGTCCATCCAGACGTGTTCGTCCCCAATTCTCATTTTAGAAACGGAGTTCCTAATGAGCGTGCAATCGCTATATACCGCCGCCACCGGCATGGGGGCGATGGAAACCAAGTTGGATGTCATCGCGAACAATTTGGCGAACATCAACACAACCGCCTTCAAAAAAGACCGTGCCAATTTCGAAGACTTGCTCTATCGCACCGAGGTCTACCCCGGCGTCAAAGATGCCACACAGAACCCCACCGCCGTGGGCACACAAGTCGGACTAGGGGTGCGAATCACCAGCACGCAAACCGATCAACGCCAAGGCACGCTTCAGCAAACCGGGCGTGATTTAGATATCGCGATTCGAGGCAGCGGTTTTTTGCGAGTCGTAGACCCATCGACCCAAGACACGATGTTCACGCGGGCAGGCAACCTCGACATCAACGCCAACGGACAATTGGTCGTCGGTTCGGCACAAACCGGCCGCTTGCTTGATCCCCCAGTGGCCATTCCCAATGATGCCACCGCGATGGTGATCAATGGCAATGGCGAAGTGATGGTCCAACAACCGGGCCAAGTCGAACTTGCCACCGTCGGTCAAATTCAATTGGCCCAGTTTATCAATCCCGATGGATTGCTAAAGGTTGGCGAAAACATGTACATGGAAACCGATGCGTCGGGGCCTGAGCAACAAGGAAATCCAGGCGAGGAAGGTCTCGGAGGACTCGTCCAAGGCAATCTCGAAGCGTCCAACGTCGAACCGGTCCAAGAACTGATCGACTTGATCACCACCCAGCGTGCCTTTGAGCTCAATAGTCAAGCGATCCAGGCCGGTGACCAGATCATGCAAAATATCTCGAACCTTCGTCGGTTCTAGTCTCCGCTAGCGTAGTGTTGAAAATGAAATTCGCGTCATTCATCCGAATCACAGTACAATCGCTTGCGTTGATCGCAGGTGTGTCGGATGCGTGTGCGCAAACCGGGGCGTTCGTTCCGGTTCGCAAATCTCGTCCCGCCGCCACGCCTCGCACCACGATCAACACATCGACCGACTGGACATTTCGCATGAAGAGCGAATCGGTCGTTAACTCGCCGATCGTGCGTCTTGGGGATGTCGTGGTGCCGCTGGATCCGAACATCCCCGGGTGGCCACGGATGAGTCGATCTGCGGTGGGGCTGGTTCCCGTCAATGGCAAAGCGATGCGAGTCGATCGCGAGCGGTTGACCGAAGTGATCTTGAATGCCGAGGCGACCCCACGGCGACTGCACTGGATCGGCCCCGACACGACCGAGGTGACCTACGTTGTCGCGGCCAAACCGCCTGTTCATTCATCAATGCCCGCATCTTCGTCGATCGCTGCCTCATCATCGATCGCGGGATCTGCGATCCAGCAAGCACACTATCACGGCCAAACGAGCCCCTCGGGACAGGACGTGATGCAACAAGCTGCAGCTCAAACGATCAACGGACAAATCACCGATCCCACGGCGCAACGTGCTAATTTGGACCCGCAGTTTGCTGAACGCTTGATCCAGTGGATCAAGCTTGCGATTTCGCGTGGCGACGCGTCGCTGCTACAGCGGTACGATATTCGAATCGATCGCCACCAAGCCGCGATGCAAAAACTTGAATTAGCACGAGGCATTCAAGCCGCCGATTTTGTCAACGGAGTCAAACCAGGCCAATGTGTACTGCGAGTCGTTTCAAATGGACTCGAAGGCAACATCCAAACCAACTTGATCGTCAACCTGGAAAAGAATCCAGTCGCCATTGTTCCGGTCAAGAGCATTCGTTCGGGCAATCGGATTGGGCGTGCCGATTTAACCGAACGGCCCATTCCCATCGACCAGTGGGACGATTCCTACTGTACCGATCCAATCGAATTGGTGGGGATGGAAACTCGCAGCAACCTACGCGGTAACGAACCTATCCCACGCAGCCAGGTTGGCAAACCGACGCTCATCCGCCGCGGCGACTTGGTCGAAGTGCGAGTGGTCAACGGCTCGATCAGTGTGACCACCAACGCGAAAGCACTCGGTGACGGCGCCGAATCCGAGCTTGTGGAAATCGAAACGCTCGAGCCACGCAAACGCTTGGTCGCACGCGTTGTCGACAGCAGCGTCGTTGAAATTGTCACCCGTGCTCCGCAAGCCCATTAGTCCTTTTGAAAAATCCAATGATCCACACGATGCCCATTCGATCCTTGATGATTCGCTGGCGTGACGCATTCACTTGCTCGCTTTCGATTCTGGTTGTCGGACTGCTGTGCGACGTTGCGGACGCGCAAGAGAGTTCGCTGTTGCGTCAACCGGGGCCGTCATCTGCCGCCGTGGGCCCGAACGCATCGCTGCAACCGCTGCCGATGCCTCATCAAAATCCAGGCCCCTACGCTGCTCCGCCACAAGCACCCTACGCTGCGGCGCCGGGATCGCCCGCACTGCTGAGCAATGTCAGTTGGACGTATCAACCCGCGCCACGTTTGCGAACCTTTCAAAAAAACGACATCGTCACGATTCGCGTCGACGAGGTCGCCAGCGTGACCGCGACGGGGGCCGCCGAAAACCGCAAGAAAACGTTGTACGAAGCAATCCTGACCGATTGGGTCCGCTTGACCGACTTTCGTCTGCGCCCCGATCCGCAAGGCAACGGAGATCCGGCGGTTGCGGGCGAATCCGAATCTCAGTTTCGCAGCCAAGCGTCACTGAAATCACGCGAAGCGATGACGTTCAACATCGCGGCAACCGTCGTCGACATTCGCCCCAATGGAAATTTGGTCGTCGAGGCACGCAAGACGATTCGCATCAACGACAACCTCTGGGAAACCTCGTTGTCCGGAATCTGCCGGGCACAAGATATCGCACCAGACAATGTGATTCTTAGCCGCGACTTGATTGATCTTGAAATACGCAAGGAAGATCAGGGACATTTGCGGGACGGGTACAAACGAGGTTGGTTCAGCCGTTGGTTTGATCGCGTCCAACCGTTTTAGAGCCCGCACTTTTACAGACTGCAATTTGACAGACTGCACTGATCGATCAATCGTTATGAATCCAAACGCACTAGGCTTCCGATGAAATTCTTTGCTTCCATCGTCATCATGATCGTCCTCGGTGTCGTGACGTCGCCAGCGGATGCTGCGACGCTTCGGCTCGGCGATATGTGCCGATTGAAGGGCCAAGAGATCAACACGTTACAAGGTTTGGGGTTGGTCGTCGGACTGCGTGGGACCGGTGATAACGATGCGGCTCCGACGGCGCGAGCCCTTTCGCGGATGATGCAATTGATGGGTGGGTCGATGGCGGTCGATTCGCTTGGCCAGCTCGATTTGAATGATGTTGCCGAGGCCAAAAATGTCGCGATGGTTTTCGTCACCGCACGCATTCCGGCCGTCGGTTCGCATACAGGCGACCAAATTGATGTCACCGTCAACGCCATCAACGCCAAGAGTCTCGAAGGCGGCTACTTGATGCTGACGCCGATGTTAGGGCCGCGTGCTGATAACCCCACGGTGTATGCGGTTGCCCAAGGCCGTGTGAAGGTCAGCGTCGATGGCCCCGCGACTACCGGTACGGTTCAAGGTGGTGCGAAGATGGAAGCGACCGTTCCGGCGTCGTTTCAAAAGGACGGCATGATCACGCTGATTTTGGAGCGTGACTTTGCCAGTTTCGACAACACCCAACGGATCGAAGACGAGGTCAACAGTTTGTCGGCGCTAACGCTCGGCGACTCGGGTCGCTCCGGTAGCGGATCAGGATCACGCAATAACCGCCCTCGCGCCCAAGCGATCGACCAACTGCATGTCCAAGTCCACATCCCCGAGTTGTATCAAGAAAACCCGATCAAATTCATCTCGCTATTACTGAATCTTCCGATCCAAATCGCCAGCCATTCTTCGCGGGTTGTCATCAACGAACGCGAAGGGATTGTGGTGATCGGCAAGGACGTCGAAGTCGCTCCCGTGCTGGTCACCCACCGCAATTTGCGAATCGAAGCTGGCGGCGTAGGCGGATTGGTCGGAGTCGACGACAAGGTGGATGAGCGTGATACGGCAAAGCTGAAAAATCTGGCGGACGCCCTCAACGCGCTCGATGTTCCGACCTCGGACTTGATCGCGATCATCAAAACGCTCAAGGCCAAAGGTGACTTGTACGGCGAAGTCGTCTTTCAATAAAACGCCATTACGGAAAACGCGTGACCCAATGAATATCCCATCGTCCTCTCCCTTGGCTTCGGCGTCGTCGCCATTTGACGCACACGCGATTTCCAAACAGCCCGACGCTCCCGTCAACGAAACCCAAGACGCGTTCACCGATTTTGTCGGTCAAACGCTGTTTGGCAGCATGCTCGATTCGATGCGAAAAACCGTCGGCAAGCCAGCTTACATGCATGGGGGTCGAACCGAAGAAGTGTTCCAACAGCAGATGGATCAATT
>NZ_ANOG01000046.1 GCF_000346295.1 Rhodopirellula maiorica SM1
TGCGGCGGTTCGCAGTGGCAACCATTGTGGTCGATACCGATGTTCGTTGTCGCCCAAGTGAACTTGTCCACATTCCGCGGCGACTTCCAGTTGGCGTGCCCAGAGCTCTCGACCATCCGAGCCGGCATGTGCTTTGATGGCGGCGATTGAACGCGACGCGTCTGGCGGCGTATAGAAATAGAATGTGACTAATTCGGGTATCCTGTCACCGTCGAAATCGATTACCGCGGCGGGGGGAGTTTCGCTAAAAGCACGTGGAGGGTTTCGCGCTGGTGGATAAGCGACCTGCCACAATCGTGCTCCCGTTTTACCATCCAACACTCTCAGTTGCTTTTGTGCGATTCCCTGCTCGGATTTCGCCTCCGTCATCGCTGCATCGCCGGGGACGACGACGTCGAGAAGCCCATCGGCGTTCAGGTCGTCGATGCAAAGCGGGACGCTTCCCTGGTCAAACTCGATGGGCGAGATATTGTCGATGGCAGTTAACCCGTAACGCTTCGTCAGCGGTTCGTGCCAGCGCAGGCGTCCATTGCGTCCCGAGAAAACAAACAAACCTAGTTGTTTTTGATGG
>NZ_ANOG01000047.1 GCF_000346295.1 Rhodopirellula maiorica SM1
GCTCAACTGGGGCAGCAACTCGCTCACCGGCAACCCCGATTCGCCACACTGCCGAAATTTGAATGGCGATGGCAACAATCCGCCGGTCGGACGTTCGGTTAACAGATCGGCACCCGCGGGTTTTGTGCCTGCGAATTTTGCAAGGGCTGGTTTGGGATCAAAAAGATCACCTTGATAGGGACCTCCATTCATAAATAGATGAATGACGCGTTTTGCCTTGGCAGGAAAATGAGGGCCGAGTTGTTCCGTCGATTCGCCGGCATCCAATTGTGATGCCATGATGCCTGCGGCACCAAGCATCCCAAGTCCCCCACCGATTTGTTGTAACAAGCGGCGGCGGTCCAAAGGTGTCGTTTCCGGTTGGGGTGGTTCATAAACACACGTCAATCGATGAAGGTAAATTCGTTGGTCGCCAACAAGACATGGATGTATTGCTGCCAGCGATCCGCTTTTGGTCCCGCTGACACGTCGGCAAGATAGGCGGTTGCCAACTCAATCTCTTGGGGACGAGGCGCGCGCGAAAACAAACGTTGGTAGACGCCGAAAATCTTGTCCAACTCTTGGCCGGGATATTCCTCTTCGAGCTGATCGGCAATCCATTTGGCTTGTTGATCCAGCAAAGGTCCGTTCCATGCGTACAAGCCTTGTAGCGGCGTGACCGTTGCCATCCGTGCCGGACTGTGCTGTGTCGGATCGGGAAAGTCGTGCACCATCAAGGTGGGGGAAACGTCGCGTCGATTTACGGTGGCATAGAGCGTTCGTCGCGTGTTTGCAGCCGATTCCAGCGAGATGGATGGGCCGCCAAGGAGGCGATTCAAGCGTCCGCTAGCCAATAACATTGCATCTCGCCACTCTTCGAAAGTCAATCGACGTCGGTTCATCCGCGAGAGCCATACGTTATCGGGATCGATGCTCGACCGTGAGGGCGAATCTGCCGAAGATTGTTGCCATGTCGCCGACATCACGATTTCGCGATGCAGCCACTTGATCGACCAGCCATTTTCAATAAAACGTGCCGCTAAATCGTCTAGCAGTTCTGGATGCGTTGGACGGCTGCCTTGCGTGCCAAAGTTGCTTGGGGTGTCAACAATGCCTTGATCAAAGTGGGCAAGCCAAATTCGGTTGACGATCACCCGCGCCGCCAGTGACGCTGCTTCGTTGGTGATCGATTCGGCCAATTCCAAGCGGCCACTTCCATTTTCAAAAGGACGGGTTTCTTTGCTCAGCACCGTCAGAAACCGGCGACGTACGATGGGGCCGGGACGGTTGGGATTGCCACGGATAAAGGAGGGCAAGTCGCGAGGTTCACTCTTGTATTCGAAACGTGTTCCCTCTTGCGGCGTTTTGCCCGCGCGAACGACGTACATCGCTTCATCTACCAACGCGTTTGCCATCGGGGTGTCGTACAACGGCGTTGCAGATTTGATGTCCGCGATTTTTGCTTGTATCGCGTTAACCTTCTGTTGTGGAAGCGGCTTTTGTTTCTTCAATTTCGCGATTTCGGTTTCCAGCTTTTTAACCTGTTGCTTTGCCGCGCGCACGGGTTTGTAGGTGGCTTCATCGATCAACGGACGCTCAACATGGCGAGTGCTGGCGAACACGCCGGCTAATCCGTAGTAGTCGTCCGCGCTGATCGGATCGAATTTGTGGTCATGACAACGTGCACATGCGACCGTCAATCCTAGAAACGTGCGACTGACCGCATCGACTCGTTCTTCCCACTCGTCGGCCACGATCACTTTGATGATTTCGCATGGCAACTTCGGCTCTTTCCAATAGGTTGGACTGAGACTGAGGAAGCCGAGTGCGGGAAGATCCTCGGGGCCCGTTCGCGGCATCAAATCGGTAGCGAGTTGACGATGAACAAATCCGTTGTAGGGCATGTCGATGTTAAACGCATCGACAACCCAATCGCGATACAGATGTGCCTGGCTGGTTTGCGGTAACCAGCTAGCAGTGCGATCGGTATAGCGAGCCAAATCCAACCACCATCGTCCCCATTTCTCGCCGTACTGTGGCGATTCCAATAGCGAGTCGACAAGATGTTCGTAAGCATGCGGCGATCGATCATCATGAAACGCGTCGAGTTGTGCGGTCGTGGGCGGCAATCCGATAATGTCAAAATAGAGTCGGCGTACAAGCGTCGCGCGGTCCGCCCGCGGCGATGGGGTCAGGCCGTTTTGTTCCATTGCCGAGAGTACAAACGAGTCAATCCGGTTTCGTGGCCACTCAGCATGTTTTACGGTCGGCAGCGGTTGCTGATCGACAGGCAGAAACGACCAGAATTGGCGTCCTTTGTCGAAGTCGATTCCATTGCTTTGGCGAATCGCCGGATCGACGGATGGCGGAAATGCAGCGCCACGTTTAACCCAGCGAGTTAGCTCGGCGATCTCGCTTGCCGCCAATTTTCCTTGCGGCGGCATCTGAATCCCGTCCTCGTAGAGGATGGTTTCGATAAGCAGACTATTCTCGGGGGATCCGGCAACAAGCACAGGGCCACTGTCACCGCCTTGAGCAATCGCCGCGGCTGAATCCAATCTCAATCCACCTTGCACCGTATCGGAGTCCGCGGAATGACACTCGTAGCAATGTTGGCTGAGTAGCGGGCGAATTTTTCGCTCAAAATATTCGATTTCAGCCGCGTCTGGCTCTGCGGTCGCCTCCTCGGTAACCGCATGCTTTGGCGTTTCGGCACGCGCACCAGCAGCAAGCATGACACCGCTGAAAAGAACGATGCTAAAGCGAAAATACATAGACTTTCGGGGGATATTTTAGGCGGGCAGTTTCTCAAAGGCAGGACCCGATAGTCTATACGATAATGGGCCGAGGTGCGCGAAATGCGGGATGAAACTCGCGAAACCCGCAAACAACCGGAAACGGCTACGGCAAAGACAGTTAAAATGGCGGTTTGTCCGCGTTCGGATCTCGCAATTCCTTTGCGTTTGCACGTGCTTCGCGTAGAATCGCTGGCTTGGGGAAACCTCGTCTCTGGATTTGCGTTTCCCCCACGCCTAATTTTGTCTGCTTTTGTTCTCCTACCTGCTTTCTCTCCCCAACCTTTCGGAGTTTCTCTCCTATGCGTTTGATTTTTGAGCCAAGTCCTATCCGAGCCAAACGATCGGTTCGATCGAATTGGCTGGTACCGATGATTGCAACTCTGATAATGCTGCCAACGACGCTGCGTGCGAACGAGAGTCGCAGCGAAACCGAGGTCTACGACGTGGTGATTTATGGCGGGACGGCCGCGGGCATTGTGGCTGCCGTACAAGTCGAGTGGCTTGGGGGTTCTGCGATCGTGATCGAACCGGGTTCGCGGATCGGTGGTTTGACCACAGGCGGGCTCGGCCAAACCGATATTGGCAACAAAGCCGCGATCGGCGGGATCGCCCGAGAATTCTACCAACGCATCTCCAAGTACTACCAAGACCCCGAGAATTGGAAGTGGCAGACGTCCGAGCAATACAAGAGCGGCGGACAATCGCGTACCGCCGAGGGCGAGTCAACAATGTGGACGTTTGAACCCTCTGCCGCATTGGAAGTGCTGCAGGGGTTCGTCGACGAGCACAATGTGAAGGTCGTCTATGACGAACGACTTGATCGCACGGGAAGCCGCCGGTCAGGCCAGGTCGGGGCAGGCGTGCAAATCGTCGATGGCAAAATCCATTCGATCCGAACGGTCAAGGGAAACGTTTACCGCGGCCGCATGTTTATCGATGCCACGTACGAAGGTGACTTATTCGCAACCGCCGGCATTAGCTATACGGTTGGACGGGAAGCCAATGCCACTTACAACGAAACACTCAGTGGAGTCCAAACCGCAAACGCCCGGCACCATCAATTGATGCCAGGGGTGGATCCGTATGTTCGCAAAGGAGATCCGGACAGCGGGTTATTGCCAGGGATCGACCCCACGGGGCCCGGCGAAGAAGGATCCGCAGACCATCGCGTCCAGGCCTATTGTTTTCGTGTTTGTCTGACCGACCATCCCGAGAATCGTATCCCCTTCTTCAAACCTGAAAACTATGACCCGAATTTATACGAGTTGATGCTGCGTAATTTCGAGGCGGGCCAGTCTGGGTTTCCGGTGATCAACTCGGGCATGCCCAATCGCAAAACCGACACCAACAATCGAACCGGTTTTTCCACCGATTTTATTGGTCAAAACTACGACTATCCCGAAGCCACCGACGAGGAACGCCAACAGATTATCGAGCGACATCGGACTTACCAACAAGGTCTGTTTTGGACAATGGCGAACCATCCGCGTGTTCCCGAGAATACTCGCAAGATCGTTAGTCGCTGGGGGACCTGCAAAGACGAATTCGAACGTGAAGATGGCTGGCAACAGCAACTCTATATTCGCGAGGCACGGCGTCTCGTTGGCGATGAAGTCATGACACAACATCATTGTCAAGGACGGAAAGTCGCCGAAGATCCGGTCGGCATGGCTGCCTATACGATGGATTCGCACAACGTACAGCGTTATGTCGATGCAAACGGTCATGCTCGTAACGAAGGCGATGTCCAAGTCGGCGGTTTTCCTCCCTACCCCATCTCCTATCGCTCGTTGCTGCCGAAGCCGAACGAATGCACTAACTTGATCGTTCCCGTGTCGCTGAGTGCATCACACATGGCGTTCGGTTCCATCCGGATGGAACCCGTGTTTATGGTTCTGGGGCAATCATCAGCAACGGCGGCAATCCAGGCGATTCGTGACAAGCAACCGCTGCACGAGATCGACTATGAAAAACTGCGTGAGCAGTTGATTTCCGACAAACAAGTTCTCGATTGGATCCCAACGCTGCGTCCCGGCTTTTCGATCGATCCCAAGAAACTTTCCGGGGTTGTCCTCGATGATGTCGGAGCCGAACGCACCGGTTTCAATGGCGCGGGCTATACGGTGCCGAAGTTCGTTGGACACAACTATCGTCACGATGGCAACGTCGACAAAGGTAAACAGCACGCGACGTACACATTGTCTGCACCGAAACCTGGACGCTATGCCGTTCGTTTGTCGTACACTGCCAACCCCAATCGAGCTTCGAATGTTCCGGTCACCATTGTCCGCAACAACCAACCGCAAACGATGGCGGTGAACCAACGGAAAAAACCAGGCGAAGACGGTTTTGTGACGCTGGTCGAGGACAATTTCGAAAGCGGCGAGATCACCGTGACGGTCAGCAACGAAGGTACCAATGGCTACGTGATTATCGACGCCGTTCATTTGAAGCCCATCAAATAGTTTCTCGTCCGCGCGACGCCGAAGCCGCTTTCTCGTTTGAAAGCGGCGTGGCAGTCCGCACCTCTTTGCCGCTCTCTGCGGTCTTGTCGGGAAAAAACGACTTTCCACTGCGGATTGCGGTCGCGATAGGTCATTGATGGATTGCAATGCCCGCTGAATCGTTTCGGACGAGAAAAACACTCGTTTTCGGCCGTATTAGGCGGCGGCACCCTTTTCATTTTTGTTTTGCAGTGCTGTCTCGCAAACGGATAGAATATTAGCGGATAAGGAGACTGAGATGAGGAACGCTCAAGTACAGATCGAGAACCGTTCGGCAATCAATCCCGCAGTGTGGGTGGATGATTACGGCGACAATCTGTACCGGTTTGCCTTGTCGCGACTGCGTGACGCCGAGGCTGCGGAAGAAGTCGTGCAGCAAACTTTTCTCGCCGGACTCGAACACATCAAGCAATATTCCGGTCAAGGGTCGGAACAAGGATGGTTGCTGGGGATTCTGAAGCGAAAGATCATCGATTTTATTCGTGTCCGCAACCGAACGAATCAATTCAGTGATGAGGAAGTTGGCGATCCGCTTGATCGCATGTTTGACTCGAAGGGACATTGGCGAAGAAATGTCCACTCAACGCTGCTGCAGCCGCTCCAATCCATCGAGCGAGAGGAATTTTGGCCGATCCTACGCAGATGTTTGCAGGACCTTCCCAACCGACAAGCCGATGCCTTTACCCTGCGAGAGATCGATGAATTTCGGACAAAAGAAATTTGTAAGCAATTGTCGATTAGTCCGTCTAACCTGTGGGTCTTGCTTCATCGAGCCCGGTTGCGATTGGCAAATTGCATGAAAACACGGTGGCATTTGGAGCAATCGTAAAAGGAACTCGATTCGATGTTGAATTGCAAAGAGATATCCAAATTAGTATCGCAGTCTATGGAACGTCCATTGCCATTGCGACAACGAATCGAACTTTGGATACATCTGCGATTTTGCCATCTTTGTACAGCCTTCCGTCGTGACCTCGTCTTCTTGCACAATCAAATGCAGCAACACACATGCGAGTTGAGCGAAAACGATGAGGGTGATTTGGTGAAACTTCCCCTTCACGCGCGGCTGCGGATCAAACAAGCACTGCGCTCGCGTTGATCATCGAGAGAACAGCGTTATTTCGCAAATGTCGCCGAATAGCGATGGATGGTCTTGCGGAATTCTTGCAACAATTTGCTCTGGAATCGATACGGATTCCAGACAGCAGCAATGGTTCGCGTCGGTTTAGGATTGGTCAACGATCGGTACAATCTCTGTTTGTTTTTGTCGATCGCTTGTGCCATTGCTGGAACCATTGAAATGCCATGCCCGAGAGTGACAAGCTCTTGCACCATGGTGAGCTGGCTCGTTTTTTCCATCGAAACTGGTTGAAACTCCCGCTGGCGACAGAACGAAACGATGTTGTCCGATAGACAGTGAGCTTCATCCAGCAATACAAATGGCAGCGATTGGATATCATCCAACTTAATTTGCCGTTTGTGGCTTAACGGATGCCCCGCTGGCATGAGCAACAACAGTTCTTCGTCAAACAGGATTTCGACCTCCAGGTATTTGGCTGGGATGGGTAAAGCCAGAATCGCTAAATCCAATTCGCCTTGTGTCAATCGTTGCAACAAACTTTGCGTCGTTTCTTCTTGTACAAGTAGCCGAGCCAGGGGGAACGCCGAAGCGAACTGCTGTAACAAACCCGGCAAAAAGTAGGGGGCGATCGTAGGAATGGCTCCCACGCGAATTCGTCCGGATTGACCATCGTCGGTGATCTCGCTTAGCGTGTCGTCGATGATCGACATGATTTGGCGTGCCCGGCTGGCTAGAACCTCCCCCGCGTCGGT
>NZ_ANOG01000048.1 GCF_000346295.1 Rhodopirellula maiorica SM1
GGAAACCCGCGATCGGTATGCCGTCGAGATTCAAATCGGATGCTGTCCCCGACATTTCACCGTGGAAAGTCAGTTGGTCGCTTTGCCAAGTTAGCGAAACATGGCTGGTCGATTGGCAGGCCAGCATGAAGGGAGGGATTTGGGGAAAGGCGGTCGAGATGCGGTTCCAGTCGCAATCTTTCAATTGGCTGGACGCGGTGGCAGTCGCCGCACCGGGCTGGATGTTGGCATCGAGTTTCATCAAGGCCATCCCGTCCAGCGGATTCCCTGTTGCTTCGATGCGGAGCTGGCCATGTCGCAACTCGCCCTGCAAAGCGAATCGTTCGGCGATACAGCCGATGGGTTGCGAGTCGATTTTTGACAGGTGGCCTTTGATCGAAAGCGTCAACGAGTCGAGGTCCATTCCCGCCGGATGAGTGCAGGAAATCTGTAGCGATCCACTCGACGCAACCGGATGCTGATTGATCGACTCGGGGATCAAGGGAAGATGACACAGTTTCGCAGTGTCAAACTTAACTCCGTCGACCACCACACTTGTATGTCCGGCCAATGTGGTGGGATGTAGCTGAGTCCGGATATCGATGCTGCCGCCAAACAAATCGGGGACCAACGTGCGAAGCTGAATCGCATCGCTAAAATCGCCCTGTAGCTGGACATCGGCCACGGTTAGGGATTCTCGGCCGGTTTGGTGGACGACCAAGCTCGCTCCCCGAACGGAGAGTCGTCCGATAGGAATTTTGCCGCTGGATTCGCCTGAGGAGGCTTCGCTTTGCGGGAATTTTGAGATCAGTTTCCCGTCTCGATCAAAGCGTACGTGCAGACAGGGGGCTTCGACGACCACATGCGGTGCCCAGATCCCACGACGAAGTCCGCTGAGGATTGACCAGTCGACTGCGAGGCGGCCGACGGTGACTTGAGCTTCGCTGGTGGGATGGTCAACGTCTACGTTGACGTTGTCGCTGGTCCGCGGTTCACGCAGAACGATACCGCTGACACTGAGCGTGCCCCAATCAAGCTGGACTGAATCAATTTCCAACGAGGTTGACAGAAAGTCGCTGCCGATTTTGACCGCAGCCACACGAGCGATGTGGTTACGGCAGAGCCCCAGGATCAACGCAGCAGCAAACGCGTACGCCAACCAGCGTTGCCA
>NZ_ANOG01000049.1 GCF_000346295.1 Rhodopirellula maiorica SM1
GTTCGACATCGCCAAACGATGCTTCTTGTCACTACGTGGAAACGGGCCGAGTTTCGATCCGCCACGGCCCGTGTAGACGTAAACGACAACGTTTCGGATTCCCTTTGACACGGGATCAACCAGGAGTCGTTCGTCCAGTACGGGGCCGCCAGCGGGCGCGAGGGCAGGCAAAACGTTGATCTGGTTGACAGGGGGTGGGACGCCGTCAAAGACGAAACGCATTTGGAGTGTGGCAGACTCGGCATGCACATTTGTAGCAGCAACCAATAAGCAGCAATACACGGCAACGATATATTTCAAGGGTATAGCTCCGTTAGTCGGATAGCACTACTCGTCACCGAGGACGGACGGTAAAGCATCCAGTCGTGTCATTTCGCAAGTCGATCTTCGAGTCATAGGTTTGCTATGCATCATCTGACGGCACACGCCGAATCGTGAAATCTCGATCGAGCTTCAAGTCATAGTACTCCGGTATCGAAACGTCAATCTGGACATGCAGAATCACATGTTCGTTCGTCATCTTTTTGACGGCAACAGACGACTCTCGAATATCTGAACCAGCGGTGATGGAACCGAAGTGATCTCCGAAAGTAGTGGCAGTGAATTCGTTGGGAAGCATGAGGGTGAATCGTCTATCATGCGGATGGAGTTCACCAGAGCGTGTTGCGGGGATCGGTAAAAGCGTCAATTGGTCACCTTCGACAACATCCAGAGGTAACTGGAAAGCGACGGCATAGCCGCCATGTTGTCCGTATTTCTCATGTTCCGAATTCGAGTGATGCAGAACCACACAACTCCCAAGGCCATTGATCTTACCTTGGTATTCCCAACCGGATTCTCGACGTTGCTTCGCAACACCATTGGAATAATCGTGCCAATAAAATCGATTGACAGCACTATTGTCATCTTGGCGAGCAGGGAGGTGCCGAGCAGCAAAGAACGCCGCCACGACCGCAGCGATGGTAACGAGAATGAGTATCGTCCGAATAGCGAATCGTGTATTCAAGTTTTTTAGTCGGCGAGCGTTACGGTTCAGCAGGGCCGCGCGAACGACTCTCCACCTCATTAATGTCAACTCGCGGCAGACGATGCAACCGGTGGTTCGCCGCCGTTTAGGGGAGCGTAACGAATCCAGCAACAGCGCCGACGAACAACCCAACGATACCAAAAACAGAGGTGCAGGTGGCCCCCAACCACCGAATGCGAGCCAAAGCACAAGGCAAACTACAGCCGAGCCGGTCATTCCGATTCCGATCCACGTTGTGACGTGAAGTACCGGGTCAGGATTCGCACGGCGTGTGAGCCAATACAGTGGAGCGACAAGAACGAAGGAACCGAGGCAGTAGAACAACAGTTCGAGAAGCATCCAGTCCCATTTGAGCAGGCGATAGATACGAGAGTTCGGCGGTTGCGTTTGAGGTAGGTGGTCAAAAGTAGCCGCAAATTCGGAGTATGCGGGAATTGATGGAGGGGCCCAGATGGCAGTTTCTGGAAGCTGGATGATGCACGTTCCGTTTCCAGCGGTGTAGCGTGCTTCCCATATTGCGGTGCGGGCCGTCATGAATACGGCGAGCACAAGCATGGCGATTAGGAGTAAACGACGACGGTTCAAGAGAAGCGGCAATTGAGAAGTGAAGTGATTTCCGTCGGCGAACGTCCGACGTCAGCGGGGACTGCGGTTTGATTGTCCATTGTAAACGCCCCATGCAGTCCTCCGTTGCACGAAATTGTTACCCGCTTTCATTATTAAATCGTGGATGTTTAATGAAATCCTTGACCATTTCGATAAACCCGCCCATGTCATCCTCGCGAATCTCATGTTTGCGAGCAAGGTAGCATGCTTCAACTTGTTGGATGTCGATCTTCTCGCCGGAGTGAACGAGAGCGGCATATGCATCAACGAGAAATGGCGCGGGACAGCCCTTCATACGCATCCGCAAAATGTAGAAAACGCTTACGCGAGCACCAGACATCATTGCCCGCCGCCATGGAATGAAAATCGCGACCCAGTCGTAGATGCGTACGAAGCCGAAAGTGAGCACGCAACCAAGGACTAGACCGACAAGGAAGGTATCCATTGTGATCGAGGCGAAGATTACTCGCCGCCAGGCTTGAGGGTGGGAAAGAGAGAACGCGGCAACGATTGTGTCGGGTAACGGTGGCGATCAACGGGCGGCGGGAGTTGACTCACCACTTGCAGAAACGTCGCCACCGCCGCTCCGTTGCAGTACGCCCAGCATGGGCGTGATCTTGTGGGGTGAAAGTCCCCTGTACTTAGTTCCGGTTTCTTTCATGGAGTCAGTATACCAAATGAAATTCTAACGAAAGAACAGTACGAGGCGAAGGCAACTGCGGGGAGGTGACAATCCGTGGGAAGGAAGCCTGCGAATGTGACCGTAAATCTGGCTAGCCGCCGAGAACAGTTCTGGTCGGGCAAGAACCGAATCGGGCTAGCTTCAAAGCTAAAACCGTCGCCAGACACATTCGCGCCAAAACCCGCGTTGTTGCAAGCAGAAACCCGCCTGCGCGGACGACACTTCCCAGTCGCAACGCGACGACACGTGGTAGCCCCGGACGTGAGTCCGGGGTGCGGCGTTGTAGTAGCCACCACAGAGTCGCGAAGCGACGGCAGGAGTCACTACGGAAAAGGAGCACAATCGATTAAAATATGGAAGGTTAGAAAATCGGTGAGGCATGAAATCATCTTTCCTTTGCCAAGCATCAATCCGTCTCAATATCTTTTTGCCACCCATCTTTTTGCCGGTCCTTTCAGCCGGGTGACTGCCGAACGGCATTTACCTAGAGGCTACCTACATCGGCCCGCCCATCCTTCCTGACATCCGGTCAAAAGAAGGCAACCGAAGGTTGCGGCAGGAAAATGAATGGGGCAGGAACATGTCTGAACCCGAAAGAAACTGGTAGTTGGTGCCAGCACAAATGCTTCGCAGCCGATATCCAACGAAAGATTGAAAACAGTAAAGCTGCAGCAAGTTTGCGTGAGTCGAAATAAACACGGATTGCAGCTTGTTACTGGAAACAGCGGAAGAAGTCGAAAACACGTCTTCGCAACCTGATGTCACTAGGCTTGTCGTACCGGGAAGCTCGGCCGTTCGCGTTTAGCGGCAAAGGCCCATGGCGTCTTTCCAAGACGTCGGGAGTCCAACGTGCGTTATCGAACGAGCACCTGAAGAGTGAGGGCTTATTGAGTCTAGCAGAGCGTTGGCAACAGCTTGCATCCTCGCGGCGAATCGCCCGAGTAGCGGACCCGCATGCTAGGTGGTGTGGGAGGGGCGCCGGAGCAATCCGCCCCCCTATCCCGATACGTATTGTTATCACGCGATTATGGTTTTGTGTTCCTGTGGTGTTACGAGATATTGAGTGTTTTAGCAACGCGATCTTCCACGATGACGCGATCAGCGTAGATAGTCAACGCACCGAGTTCAGGAGATTCGTCCACGGCAAGGTTTGAATCAACAATTAGCTGAATGCGATAATGTGAAAATTCTTCGGTAAGCAAAGATTGTAGCATTAGAACAAATTCTCGTGTGCAGTATTCGGCGGAAACGCTGACGTAGCGAGTATGGTTTGGCCACCAATCTTCGATGTGGTAAACGTGGATATCCGCAACTGAACCCAGTGCTTTTTCGCATGCGCGTTTGATCAGCACTATCAAAAACGAGTCGCGTTTTTCGTAAGCAGATTCATCCGCTTCCGTTGCGAATTCGGCGATCATAGCATCGTCGTTAAACAATTGATCCGATTTTGCTTCGGAGACAACGTGCCAATTCTCCATTTGCAGTGTCTCTTCCTGAAGCGTGATAACGACCCGGATCAGCGGGGACCGGGAGTTGAGTATCCATTGGAGAAAACGAACCACCGGTTCTCCGTTGCATTCGATGGTTCTGCTTAAATGCGCTAACGAATTGGAGAGAACAACGCTTGCAGTCCAGCTGGAGATGTCATCGTACCACGTCCGTAATGTCCCATATTCGGAACGACCGCAAATCGATGTCGTTTCGTCACCGACTTGCCGTATTTGAATTGGAGGAAGGCCGCGTAAAGCTGCATGCGCTGAAGTCTATGCATGCCCTGCATCATAGCACCGCAGCTCTTGCCTATCGCGCCATCATTCGGGTCCGCGTCTTTGCTCCCGCACAAATAGAAGACATTCTTATTTGCATAGTCCTTCGCAATCGCATCCAAATCAGCATCTGCAAAGTATCCGTAAGGTGCCCCAAGCCCATAGCCCCAGTTGTTGTAGTCCTTGCAGTTTGCAGCGGTGTCTGCGTCAGGCATTACGAATTGCCGTCGAACAGTGTGGTACCGTTCAGCGGAAGTATAGGCGTATGAGGAGGGGGCCGAAACGACAAATCGAATGGTGATGCTATCAGCAGGCTTGAACTTACCAACCAATGCGTATCGTTGCACAAACTGCCCGCCAGCTGAATGACCGACGAGTACAATCTCTTTGAGCCGAGGAAACAGATCAGGCGAAGTGAGTTCGCCAAGCCAAGCGTCGATGACTGCGTACGCACTGTAGCTCACGTGATCGACCTTAGGACCCACTGCGGCACGACTGGAACCTCGGTATGGGGGAGACCGCCAGAAAAGAAGACCGTCCGGTATCTCGCTGGGAATTTCCGTTTGCTGCAGGAACTGCGGCGCGACGATCAGCGTCTGAGGTAACGCTCCCCTCACGCGAGAGGCGGCATCACGCGCATTATCGTAGTATTGCATTGCATCAACATCACTACTGTGAATCGAGAACAGCACTCGCGTGATATTCCGGTTCGGTTCGGTGAACGAATGACTCGCCGCGTAGGGGACAAACGCGTTGGGTACAACGTCGACTGAATAGCGAAGTGGCGCAATCTCGACCGCCATCACCTCGGCGTGCTGGCTAACAAATAGAGCGAATGCGAAGAAGGTTGATCGGACAAGATGAGTTGAAAAACGGCTCATTCGGTCAAGACCCCAAATGCGAGAATGATTTCGATAACGGTAGTCGTCACCGCGATCCGGCGATTGACGTTGTGATGGCCTAGTTTAGCAACGCCGGATCTGCGGTGCACGTCGTTGTTATCGGCCTTGGTTTGCAGCGAACTGGATCGATCGATCCGATCACGCGGCCAGAAGGATCTAGTTTACGGCACAGGATTGCACGCATCAATCGACCGCGCAATATCGAGCTTGGCTATGGACAGCCCAATGTCGGTCTGGCCTTCGGCCTCGTTGGTGACCGCTGGCCCCAAGTTTCGCGTGCCCAAATTGCGACGGGTGACGTTGCCAATGAGCTCCTATACGCCGGACACTCAGCCGTTGTTTCAAATCATCGCACGCGCAACATCAAGCATCCTGGATCGAGCACGCAACTTTAGAGTCCGATAACGGCGGGGTACAGCGGGCGGGCGCGAGCGATTGTCCGCTTCGAAACCAGCTAGCTCGCCCGCTCCGTTGCAACCCGTAGTTCGCCATTTACTTCTGGTTCTGTGGGTCGGTAGCAGCAAGAAGCAATAGTGCTCCTTTTCTTTTTTCGAGGTCCGACGTATTTTCTACGAAGGCTTCCACGATCGGCGTCGCTTGATCACGCGGGTAGCAAAACAGCAGCATCCGAATCGCCGAGAAATGAAACTCAGCTTGCCCTGAGTCCGCCAATACCGCTTCCAAACCGGGCAGAAACTCGTCAGCGCGTTCGGAAATCACCTCCATTGCCCAGTCATCACCACCTCCGCCCTCAGCTTCGCACGCCAAGAGCTGCTCGAGAGTCGCGGGATCCTCCCACGAGTAGGCGGTCACCGTTTCCGATTTCGAATTGGCCAAGAATACAAGCAAAGTTTCGAGTGCGTCCGCGTATTGAGGTGCGTCAATGTGGAAGTCCAACGACTCGTCGCGCAAAACCGATAGTAGCTGAGTCCCGGCTTCAATTACCGTAGCCCTGTCTTCGTCACATTCCTCCTCGTACGCACCGCCGAGAACGCCAAGAAACTCTTTCCCGGGTCCTTTTGGCGAATACGATAGCATGCCGCCAGGATCAAACACGTGGTCGCCCAAGTCAGTTGTAAACTTTGTATACAAGATGTGATCCTATGGCTGGCGAACGGTACGGTTCAGCGGGGCCGCGCGAACGACCCACCACTTCAAAAACGTAACCTCGGGGCCTCCGTTGCAACCCATGGTTCCCCGTCGATTCGGTATTGAACAAGAGCCATGGTCAAAAGTCGCGAGAGTTGGAATTGGGCTTGGATTCACGATGAAACAAACGGGACATTAGGAATCCGGACGTATCAGTCTTAGAACTTCCGCATATCGTTGCATGTTGTCTTCTATGGAGACCCTTTGCCTCTTGTTGAAGTGGTTTGCCTTTGATTCAAATTGGTTATGCAAGGAAATCCAAGGTGTCGCATCGCGGTCATTGGTCAACATGAGATCAGCACCGGCTTCCAACAATCGACGAACCATTTCGGGTTGGTTATGTAATGCGGTCGAGTGCAAGGGGCGGTAGCCGTAGGCATAGCTGCCGTAGGAAATTGCGTTGACGTCCAAACCAAATCCAATCAACTTATCTAATAGAACAAGCGTGTTCAGCCTGTTAGCCATTGCCTTTTTCGCCTTTCCTCGTGTTTGAACATAGTCGATCTGAAGCAATTGCTCCACTGGCGATTTTGCGCTCTCAGCTAGTTCGTTTGGATTTGCCCCGGCCAGCAACAGTTCCAACACCACGTCGAACGTCACGGGGCGGTTCTTCGCGCTATACTCAGACGCTTCTTCAAGCGATAGCCATAACGCTGTATGGCGTGATTCGGGAAGACGACCGGTAGTGGCTCCTTTGCTCAACGCCGTGCGGACGGCCTCTAAATCAACTCGGCCCACCGCTGATTCAAGTTCGCGGCTTGCTGTTTCGCTGCGGGTAAACTCTTTCAGCGGCCCAAAGCGAATGACGTCAATCCGCTGTATGAAATGATCGCTCAAACAATCATCGTGGCCATAAGCGGCTTCCAGGCGACCGACATTCGATAATCTTGCATCGTGCAGAAAATGCAAACCGGGTACGTAGGCGTCCAAATCAGTCAACAACTTTTGGTGAGCGTCTTCGGCGGACGTACGTTGTTGCAGCCAGACTTCCGCAGTGTTCTTGGAAAATCGAGCACCGCCCAGGTAGGTGTCGCCATCGTCCTCCGGATCATCTTCTGGATCGGGCGTCTCCCACCTCACACCATCACTGACCCATTCAATTTCGGTGGTCGATTCGATGCCGTCGTGCTTTCGAAGCCGCAAATAGACAACTCCGGCACTATCTGAATCCCCGGTCACCAACGATTCACCGATGACATCAGAGAACAACCCATCATCACCAAAAAGGGATTCGCCGTGTTCGCTACAAACCACGGTGGACCAAAGCATGGTTTTGTGGGTGATAAGCAACGCCCATTTTCCGGCGGGCGGCACCCAGGTTCCCTGTAGGGTTTCGGCTGTGACGTCTCGTTGCACTTCGGCGATAGCTTTGCAGGAAAGCAGAGCTTCGGCTGGGTCGAGCGAGTCGTTGGTCGAGCGAAACAACACCGCGTTCCAACTCGAATCTCCCCACGTTGTAAATGAGCCACGGCGGTTCGCAATAGGATTGCGTTTATTCATCAAACACGGCGCTTTGAAGCACAGAAACCCAGAGAGATGCGATGAGGATACATTTGACCAGCAGCACCGGTATCCGCCTAGTCGGGGAACGTCACCCGTCACCGCGGACGGACAGTTGATGTTCCATTCAAGTAAATACGCAAGCCGTCCTGCGGTGCACGGGATTGTTACCCGCCGTCATTAGGATTGGCTTGAGGGTGGAGGCCAAGTTTAGCGTATTCTGCCACCAGGAGCGGGCGTAGCACATTCTCAGTGTTTGGAGTTTGCTCAATTACTTTTGTGAGCGATTCGATTGCATGGACAGTGTCGAGGACATCACTCGGGGTGCTTGCGAAGTAGGTCCAACGCCACGTGCAGCTACCAGCGTGCGCGGAGCAAACGCGATTGTTTACGGTGGAGACCGTCACGTAGTCGTAACCCTGAGGCGTAAAGCCGAACGTGGAGTAGCAACCGTATGTTTCGGTCCATTTGGGCGTGTGCAGCGAAAGCAAGTTGCTTTCGGGCATTCCGTCGAATACCTTGCCGTCCGCAAGGGATTCGACGACTGGATGTTGGCAGGCAGTCATCTCGCGATAGTTATGAAGATCGCGTGTCGAGCGAATGCCATGAGTCCAACAAAATGCGGCCGCGCCGATCAACGCGATGATCGTTGCGGAAGCGATGAACTTTAGTGCGGCATTCATCTTTTCATTCGGGTAACGGGAGCGATATGCGGGCGGCGGCGAACGATTCATCACTGCGAAAACGCTTGCCACCGCCGCTCCGTCATCATCGCATGGTTATTTGCTGGTCTGGGTTGAGCACGGGGTATCGCGGCTGGGAGGCGTAACAAGCTCAACGATGTGCCCATCGAGGTCATGCACGACTGCCCGACGCCCCCATTCGGTGTCGGCAGGCGGAGTACGCAGTGTAGCACCAACTTCAAGTAGCATGCCAACGACGCTATCAACATCATCGACATTAAAGCCGATTCGTGTTTTTGTCGTCGTGTCGTCGGCAGAACGTGCCGGATAGATTTCGAATACGAAGCCGTTGACCGAAGACGCGTAGTGCTCAGGCCCGTTTCCGTGGGTGTGCTTTGTAAACAGGAGGCCCATTTGCGAGTAAAACGTCGACGCCCTCTCGATGTTAGGTGACCGCAAGACGAGCAGGTTACAGACTGGAGGCGCGGCGTACATGGCTTGGGTCTTTGAATCGCGGAACCGCGAAAATCTATAGTCAAATAACGGTGGACATCACGGGGCACGGAGAGTTGACTATCCATTGCGAAGAACGCCGCAAGCCGTGCTCCCGTGCATGTCATTGTTCCCCGCATTTTACAGTTTGCCCCAGCTCACGGCCATCGTGCGGCCGAGATGGTCATGAATCAGATCTGGAATCGAAGTCGTCCACAGCGGAGACGAAAACGGAACCCAATTCCAGAATTCAATTCCCAAGTACGCGATGCCGATATCTGGTTCCGTTCGCCAAGCGTTTGATGGGGATGAATGGTTACATTGCGGACATGAGATTATTTCGATCCTGTCGTCGTTCACAAATGTAGCAACACTGTCGTAGAGTTGGTCAATTACTCCGTCGCCATCAGGAAAACGGTGGCGACATTGCGGGCAACCGGCAAATTGAAGTTGTGGAAACGCGAAAAAGTTAACGTATCGCTCTGCGTGGACCTTCACACCGTTGATCGCGTTTGGCTCCCAAAACGGAACACATGATTCGTGGTTCGCGAAGATCTCGCGTATGCGTGGACCCGGCGGATAGCCCAAGCCATTGAGAACGCATTGCTCACTGGGCGTCGCCAACAAGAACCGCTCCGAAACCAACAGTTCGATGATCGCGTTGCCGATTGATTCTGCATCGGCGGGAGATACGTCGTGGTCGATCAGCGAGTTGTAGCTGGAACTCAAGTTAACGAATCATCTCTGTCGGGGAACGAGGTAATTATCGCCGGTTGGGGTGGCGATAAGCGGATCCTGGGGGCTGTTATCGCCGGTTGGACCTTCGGCAACCTCGGTGACACGTAGAACGTTATCGCCGGTGCGAGGGAGTGTTACCGCCGGTTGGCGTTTGCTGAGTATGAGGGGTCTCGATTTCTGGGTCAAGCAAAATTGCAAACAAATTTTCCATCCGAGGCATCGACCTGCGCTGCGGCCGTGCTGAAAGAATCAGCGATGGTAGTGCTGCGGCGATGCAGGACGGCGGTAAAAACGATTCAGCACTCAGAAATGCCACCTTGCTTTGAATGGCCGTGGGAGTGGGCGATGACCTTTGAGTGCACGATTCCAAGGGAAAGAAGAGTCGCATCGTGCCGATGCCTGCACGTGTCGTGTCGGACCCGCGGAAATGGATGGAGTCACGCCGACTGCTGCACGAACACGATTTGGAGAAGGGGCAAGCTTCGGTGTGTTTGCCAAAGGCACTGGAGCGGAAGTATCCCGGAGCTGTACGCGAGTTGAAGTGGTAGTTTTTGTTTCTTGCCTCTTAGCTGATGGACGCTGTGAGGGAGGAGTTGAGAGCGAGGAGTGAGGAAGATTGAAAAAGTTAAATTGAAAATTGTAAATTTTAAAATTGGAAGGGCGGATTGGGGGCGATGCGATGCATCGGGGAAGGAGAAAGGCAGCGGAACGCTGGTTGCTCGGACGAGATTAGGATTAAG
>NZ_ANOG01000050.1 GCF_000346295.1 Rhodopirellula maiorica SM1
CTGGCGGATCACTTCGTATCTGAACAACCGAAAGAGCAACGATGAACGCGGTATGGCGCAGTGGCTCGATCCGAAAGCGCCGATGTTGGCGCGTTCGCTTCAGCAAGCCGGCTACGCGACAGGCCACTTTGGCAAATGGCACATGGGGGGACAGCGTGATGTCACCGATGCTCCGCCGATCACCGAGTATGGTTTTGATGAATCGTTGACCAATTTCGAGGGCATGGGGCCGAAACTGCTGCCATTGACCTTGAAACCGGGGCAAGAAAAACCAGGACGTATCTGGGAGGACGCCGAGAATCTTGGTGACGGCTATCGCTGGATGCTGAGATCGGAGATCACATCGGGGTTTGTCGATGCTGCAATCCCGTTTATCGACAAAGCCGCCGCGGCGAAGCAACCTTTCTATATCAACCTTTGGCCCGATGATGTCCACGGTCCCTATTGGCCGCCGGTCGAAACGTGGGGCGATGGTTCGCTGCGACGGTTGTATCTGTCCGTGCTCGAAGCGATGGACAAGCAATTTGGAAGATTGTTCGATCGAATCCGTAACGACGCCGATCTTCGCGACAACACGCTGATTTTGATTTGTTCCGACAACGGTCCGGCGCCGGGGGCCGGCGAGGCGGGTCCGTTTCGTGGTTTCAAAACGCACCTGTACGAGGGAGGCGTCCGGTCGCCGTTGATTGTGTGGGGCCCCGGAATCGTTCACAAACAGGGGCATGTCGACCGCGAATCGGTCTTTTCAGCGATTGATCTTGCACCAACCTTACTGACATTGACCGGCACGCCGTTTCCCGAGGATGTCACCTTTGACGGCGAGCCGTTGGTCGCGACGCTGCTAGGTGACGGCGGTTCCCGCCAAGCTCCGATCTTCTTTCGTCGCCCGCCGGATCGCGATTCGTTTTACGGGGTCGAGGACCTGCCCGATCTCGCGGTTCGATCGGGAAGGTGGAAACTGCTATGCGAGTACGACGGATCCGATGTGGAACTCTATGACCTGAAACTCGATCGATCCGAGTCGACGAACATAGCGTCAAATCTTCCCGAGATTACATTAAACTTAAAAGCCGAGCTTCTTGATTGGCACAACACGATGCCTGCGGACAATGGCGAAACGTATCGCCGCAAACCAGCGAACCGCAAGAACAAGAAGTGACGCAGCGGATACCGATCATCTCAAGAGGGCACCAATGACGAACGTTTTAAAAATAGCCACGCTGTGCATTGGGTTCTTTTGCATGGCATCGGCGAGTCCGTGCGTTGCCGCCCCCCGGCCCAACATCGTCGTGATCATGGTCGACGATTTGGGATTTTCGGACATCGGTTGCTATGGCAGCGAGATTGAGACGCCGAACCTGGATGCCCTTGCCCGTAATGGCGTACGGTTTTCGCAATTTTATAACACGGCGAAATGTCATTCGTCGCGTGTGAGTCTGTTGACCGGCCAATACTGCATCGCCGCCGGGGACACCAAGCTGACGCATGCGGTGACATCCGCAGAGGTGCTTGGCGATGCGGGCTACTTCACCGCCATGACCGGCAAATGGCATCTAGCCCGACAGCCGACTGACTTTGGTTTCCAACGATACTTTGGTCACCTCAGCGGTGCCTGTAACTACTTTTCAGGCGACAACACATTCCGTTTGAACGGCGAACCGTGGCAGGTTCCCAGCGAGGGTTTCTATACGACCGTCGCCAACGTGGACTACGCATTGGACTTTCTGGACGAAGCCCGCACCACCGATAAACCATGGTATTTGTATGTGGCGTTCAACGCGCCGCACGCGCCGCTGCATGCGTTGCCCGAAGACTACAAACAGTACCAAGGCAAATACGACCACGGCTGGGAGGCGGTGCGTGACGCACGAATCGCCAAACAGAAGCGACTGGGTGTGTTGCCTGAATCGCTCGAGCCGAGTCCGCGGCCTGAACACGTTCCGGCCTGGAATGATCTCGAGCCGTGGAAACGCGACTACGAAGCCAACCGCATGACCACGCTCGCAGCAATGATCGATCGCGTGGATCAAGAGGTGGGTCGTTTGGTTGCCGATTTGAAGAAAAACGATGAACTCGAAAACACATTCATCTTGTTTGTATCGGATAACGGAGCGTGCCCCTACGATCGTAAACCCGCGAAATTAAATGTCGAGCCAACCAGTGCAAACGTCTCGTTCGGTGATTCGACCGGCTGGGCTTGGGCTCGCAACAGCCCGTTCCGTTACTACAAACAAAACCAATTCGAAGGTGGCATTTCCACTCCGGCGATTGTGCACTGGCCCGCAGGGTTGAAGCTCGATCCGGGCGACATCGTCCCGCAGCCGGCTCACTTGATCGACGTCTTGCCAACGTTGGCGGACCTTGCCGAAACCGAGATCCCTGACTCGCACGAGGATCGACAGCTACGCCCCGTTTCAGGGATCTCGCTGGAACCGCTACTGCGTGGCGAATCGCTCGAATCACGACCGCCGATTCATCTTTTGTTTGCAGCGGATCGCGGACTTCGCGATGGCGATTGGAAGCTTGTCAGTTTTCAAAGCGAGGCATGGGAACTGTATAACGTTGCCGAGGATCGATGTGAGCTGAACAATCTTGCCGACCAGCATCCCGAACGACTCAACCGAATGATTGCAACGTGGAACGAAATGGCCAAAGACGTCGTGCATGCCCCGGCAAAAGCATCGATGCCGGTCAAGGAAGCTTCATTACCACATCGGCATCGCGAGTGGACGTACTTTGACGCGGAAACGCCCGAACAGTACCAAAAGAAAAGGCAAGCAAACGCTGGTTCCACCAAGAAGGGCAAGTCCGCAAACTTGCAATCTGCGAACCACATTCGCGCCCGAAAGAATACCGCGTTGAAGATCGCCGGAAACGAATTGCGTTTGCAGTTCAGCGGCGAAGATCCTGGAATCGCAATGGACTTGCGAAACAAGCCGCTACCTGATGGCCCCTACCAAATCACGTTCAAACTGAGGATTGGCAGCAAAGCGAATGCAGCACCCGACGGCGAAATCTTCTACACAACCGACACCAAAACCACATTGCCTAAGGGCCGTAAGGTTCCATTTGCAATCGAATCGAGCGATGAATGGCAAACATTCCAGATCCCAATCGCTGAATCAAATCGAATTTATCAATTGCGAATTGATATTGGTGACGGTCCTGGATCGGCAACGATCACCGATCTGCAACTGCTTGGTTCCGAGGGCAAAACGCTGCAGCGTTGGCCGCAACCCTAAGTGCCAATCCAAAAACTTACGCCGATGCCCCTTTCGCGCCGGCGAGAAAGCAATAACGCTTATTGATTGGTCCACCCGACCGTTGCGGGTCAACACGAGTCTTTTCATCCCTCCCCAAGTTAAGCACTCTCCATGAAACTCACCCTTATTGTCGCGTTCTCGGTTGCAACGCTTGCATCCGCGTTTGCATCCGCAGCCGAGCGTCCCAACATCATCGTCATCATGGTTGATGACATGGGCGTTTCGGACATCGGCCCCTATGGCAGCGAGATCCCCACGCCTCACCTGGATGCACTGGCCGATAATGGAGTTCGGTTTTCTCAGTTTTATAACACCGGACGTTGTTGCCCGACGCGTGCTTCGCTGTTGACCGGGCTGTATTCGCACCAAGCCGGAATCGGGTGGATGACGGCGGACCAAGGCGTCCCCGGTTACCAGGGACGGCTGAACGATCAGTGCGTTACGATCGCCGAAGTGCTTCGCGAGGCCGGATACTTTACCGCGATGACCGGCAAATGGCATGTCGGTGCGAATCACGGCGTTCATCCGTGGGGTCGCGGGTTTGATCGCAGCTTGAATCTAGCCGCCGGCGGTGTCCATTTCTCGAACCAAACCGGCAGCAAAGGTGGTGCCAACCTGTTTCTTAACGGAGAAACGATTTCAGCGGAGGATCCGCGATTGAACCCTCCGTGGTATGGCAGCGATCTGTGGACCGAACAGGGCATCAAGTTCATTGACGAAGCGATCGAGGCGGAAAAGCCATTCTTCTGGTACCTGGCCTATGTCGCTCCGCATTTCCCATGCATGGCACCCGAGGAAACCATCGCCAAGTATCGCGGCAAATTCATGGCGGGTTGGGACAAGTTGCGTGAACAGCGTTATGCAAAACAGATTGAACTGGGATTCATCGACAAAAATTGGAAACTCGAACCGCGTCCCGAGCAAATTCCTGCGTGGGATTCGCTCTCGGCAGACGAACAAAAACGCTATGACGACATGATGGCGATCTACGCTGCGATGATCGACGAAGTTGACAAAAACATCGGCAAACTGGTGGACTCACTGCGTCAACGCCAACAACTCGACAACACATTGATCCTGTTTTTATCCGACAACGGTGGCAACGCCGAGGCAGGCATCTCTGGCAAATACAACGGTGAAAACCCTGGCGACCCTCACTCGGATGTGTTCATCGGTCGCTGCTGGGCCCATTTGAACAACACGCCGTTCCGCAAGTACAAGCACTACAATCACGAAGGGGGCACGTCGAGTCCGTTGATCGCTCATTGGCCCGCGGGGATCGAGCCTCGCAATGGCCCCGATGCTTGGATTTCAACACCGACGCATCTCATTGACATCATGGCGACCTGTGTCGATCTAGGCGATGCAACCTATCCAGCTAAGTTCAACGGAAAACCGATCACTCCGATGCAGGGACAAAGCCTGAAACCGCTGCTGAGCGAATCAGGTGAATTTGCCGACCGCCCGTTGTACTGGGAACACGAAGGGAACGCGGCAATTCGTGTGGGAAATCGCAAACTGGTTCGCCAAGGCCTCCGAGGCGACTGGGAACTGTTCGACATGGCGGCCGACCGTACCGAACAAAACAACCTGAAAAGCCAAAACCCCGAATTGGCCGACGCGTTGGCAAAACAGTGGCGTGATTGGGCCGCCACTCACGACGTGTTGCCCCGACCCGCCGGCAAAGCAAAACCGAAAATCCAAGGTAAAAAGCGACCTAACCAATCCAAGAACTCACAAAACACGTTGGCGAAATAGAGTGATGAAGACTCCATCGACCTGCCTGCCACATCGCGTGATCGCTATTGCGATGCTATTGATATCGTCGACGGCCGTGGCCGCGGAACGACCTAATATTCTTGTCTTCTTGGCAGATGATCTTGGCTATTCGGACCTGGGCTGCTACGGCGGCGAGATTCCGACGCCCCATATCGATTCGCTCGCTGAGGGCGGGGTGCGATTTACTCAAGTCTATAACTCTGCGCGATGTTGTCCGACACGCGCCTCGTTGATGACTGGATTGTATCCGTCGCAAACCGGCATCGGTGACTTCACCACCGGTCGCCCCGACCCCAAGCGAGGTCCCGGGTACATTGGCCGGCTGAACGATCAATGTGCAACGCTGGCTGAAGTTTTAAAACCTGCGGGATACGGTTGTTACTACGTCGGTAAATGGCATCTGCATCCCGATACGGGACCGATCCGGCGTGGCTTTGACGAATTCTATGGTTACACCAACGATCATTCGCACGATCAATACGACGCGGACTATTACATTCGCTTGCCGGAAGGCCGCATAAAAGAGATCGATCCTGCGGCAAACGAATTTTACGCGACCGATGTATTCAACGAGTACGCGCTCAATTTCATCCGCAAAGGACAAAACAGCGACAAACCTTGGTTCCTGTTTCTTGGTCATTCTTCACCTCACTTTCCGGTGCAAGCTCCGGCGGAACGCGCCGATAAATATGACGCGGTCTACCAACGCGGATGGGATGTACTGCGTGAGGAGCGTTTTGCGAGAATGCAAAAGCTCGGTTTGGTCGATGGGGATCGCTGGAAACTGAGTCCGCGCAGCATCGTTCCGGTCGACCGCGATGACATTGCCAATGGTTTTTCTGGCCAACAAAATCCGGCCTGGGATTCGCTGGACAAAGACCGCCAACTTGATCTGGCCCGTCGCATGGCGGTGTTTGCTGCAATGGTCGAAGGAGTCGATAACGGTGTTGGACAGATTCTTGATCACTTGAAACAGACCGACGACCTCGACAACACGCTGATCTTGTTTCTCAGCGACAACGGTGCCTGTTATGAATGGGGCCCGTTCGGTTTTGATGGAAAATCACGGCGAGGAACGACAACGCTTCGCGCGGGTGACGAGATTCGTGAAATTGGTGGTCGAGGCACGCATCAGTCCTACGGCAGCGGCTGGGCCAATCTCGGAAACACGCCGTTTCGGCTGTACAAACACTTTACCAACGAAGGCGGGATCAGCTCGCCCTTCATCGCCCATTGGCCTGATGGGATCGAGCCATCGGACGACTGGATTCGCGACCCGGCGCACGTGATGGACGTGATGCCCACGCTTGTGCAGGTTGCTGGAGCGACGTATCCCGCAACACTCAATGGCAACACGATCACGCCGTTTGAGGGCACTAGTCTACTGCCCGCGATGCGAGGCGAATCGCTGGCTGAACGCACGATCGGGTTTGATCACCAAGCGGCTCACGCGTTGCGAAAAGGCGACTGGAAAGCGGTCTACGCCAAACGCATGCCAAACGAATTGAAATGGGAACTCTATAACCTTGCCGAGGACCGAAGCGAACTGAATGACTTGGCCGAACAAGAACCGGAACGTACCCAATCGATGGTCGCCCAGTGGGAACAATGGGCACGACGAGTCGGCGTGATCTGGGAACCGGAGCAACCGAACGCCTCGCGAGATCGAAATGCAGCCAATTCCAAATCACCGCAGATTGCCAACCGACCGCTCAAGATTCAGGTCGTCGCCGAAGCGAAACAGCCAAACGGAGTTGTCATCGCCCAAGGTGGCAATCAACACGGATACGCATTGCACTTTATCGATGGAGTCCCCTCGTTGGATGTTCGCGTCAACGGCAAAGTGACACGCGTGACCGCCAACGAAAAAGTCAGCGGCAAGGTCAAGCTGAATGCCACTTTGTCGGATCGCGAGGTATCGTTGTCCGTCAATGACCAACCGCCGAGTCGTCAACCCTCGCCGGGTTTGATTCCGGCGCAACCGATCGATTCCTTGAGCGTCGGATTTGACGACCGCACGTCTGCAGGCGACTACGCCGCACCGAATCGCTTCAATGGCAAAGTGCTCGATTACAAAGTGAACGTGGCGTCTACAAAAGCGGCCGACGATTTCCCCGCTTCGGCATTCATCCAGCAAAAAAACGATCGCAAACCAGGACCGGTAATGGACGCGGAATCCATTCGGGCTGGACTTAAATCTCACGATCGTGCGCTGTTCATCAAGTCGGGTTGGATCCGTGATCCCTACATCACGCTCGGGCCCGACGACTACTATTATTTGACAGGAACTCAGCCCAACGAGGGCGATCCACGCGAAGCAGCCGATCCCTACAACATTGGCCTCGGCAACGAAAGCATCGTGGGCAATCAGGTACGAGTCTACCGCAGCAGCGACTTGATCCAATGGGAACCACTCGGCCCTATTTTCACGACCGACGACACGTTGGCAGCGAAGCAGCAAGGCAATAAGCCTAAACACATCTGGGCCCCCGAAATCCACTGGCTCGGTGACCGCTGGG
>NZ_ANOG01000051.1 GCF_000346295.1 Rhodopirellula maiorica SM1
CCCAAAGTAGTTGGCATTGGGCGTAAGCCCGGGTCAAACATGGCGCATGCAAAAACGACCGGAGATGATCCGGTCGTTCATTTGAATGATCGTGGCAGCGCGTGATGGCTAAAACGCTGAAACGCGTTTAGCGACGAGCCTTTTTGACTTTGGCACCGCCTTGGCGGACCTTGAATTTAGGATTGCTTTTGCAAATCACGTAAATTCGGCCGCGGCGTTTGACTACTTGGCAATCGGGGTGGCGGTACTTTAGGGCGCCGATACTGCTGACAACTTTCATCGGATCGATCTCGTCGGACGTTTCGTATATTTTACATTTCACGCTACACAGCAGGCTGCTGGAGCGATTTTTCTACGTTAGCGAGGGCGGAGTATAACGTTTTCTCTTTTTCCTTCAACGGCAAACCGAGCGGATCCCAAGACGACAAGCCAGGTTCTTTTTACTATCCTCTGGCCACACGCCGTCCGAATCGCTCCCTTGTGGCGATTTCTCGTCCACATTTCGCACCGCATTTTCTTTACCTCCTGCCTTCCAAGCCCCCCAGGAATTCGAAATCCATGTCCAAAATCGCCTACTTTGACTGTCTCAGCGGAATCAGCGGCGACATGACGCTCGGAGCTCTCATCGATATCGGTGCTCAAACCGGCGAACTTGACGCAAACACGATCCAAACCGCCGTCCGATCAATGGGGCTCGGCGAAATCACGATTCAGTCGCATACGGTCAAAAAACATGGATTTCGCGCGATCAAAGTCGACATCGCGCATCCTCCCGAACACGCCCATCGGCATCTACACCACATCACCGAGATGATCGATCGCGCCGATGCGATCACGCCCGAAGCCAAACAATTAGCTCATAAAATATTCCTAGAATTGGCCAAAGCCGAAGCGAAGGTGCATGGTTCGACGATCGAAAAAGTGCATTTTCACGAGGTTGGTGCAATCGACTCGATCGCCGATATCGTCGGTACCGCAGTGGCGATGACCCATTTGGGAATCGAATCGATCGAGGCATCGGCCGTCCCCACCGGGTCGGGCACGATCACAATCGCCCATGGTCGCGTCGCCGTTCCCGCCCCCGCGACCGCCGAACTGTTAAAAGGCATTCCAATCGCCAGCTCGGATGTCCAAGCCGAACTGACAACGCCGACCGGGGCGGCGATCCTGAAAGCGACTGCAACGCGATTTGGTGCCATTCCGTCGATGAGTACGATTGCCGTCGGATACGGCGCTGGCAGCAAAGATTTGGAGGTCCAGGCCAACATTTTGAAGGTGATGCTGGGCGAGCGAACGCAGCAGACGGTGGCATCATCAGACACCGCACGCGATTACCCGCTGGAAACCGATCAAGTCGTTGTGTTGGAAACCAACATTGACGACGCGTCGCCGGAAACGTTGGCTTTTTGCGTCGATCGTTTGTTCGATGCCGGAGCGTTGGACGTGTTTCAAACCCCCTGCGTGATGAAAAAAGGACGCTTGGGCGTTGTTTTGACGACGGTATGTGACGCCGATCACGTCGATCGGCTCGAGTCGATCCTTTTCACTCATACCACGTCAATCGGGATCCGCCGACACACGTCGAACCGCCGCAAATTGGTTCGTCGCAGTGAAACGGTCTCGACCGAATTCGGCGCCATTCGCGGCAAGGTGGTCATCGTTCCTGGGGGCAGCGAACGGTTTGCGATCGAAGACAACGACGCCGTGATGATGGCGAAACAGCATGCCACCGACGTCAACCGAATTCGGGCCGCCGCGCAATCCGCTTGGCAAAGCCGCGACGCTTAGCCGCATTCCCCGTGATCTCTTAATAACGCGCCGCGACTCTAGCGGTTACCATGCCCCCTACTCGCAGCAGCACCAGCCCACCCGCATTAACGAGTCCACTGTTGGATTCGCTATGACATGCCGCACAACGGGTGCATTTATGAGTACATCTGCCCCTCTTGGGTTATTCTTGACGCAGGACGGAATGAAGTTGCAGACGTTGGCAATCCTGCAATTAAACTAGGTGGGAAGGCCAGATGGCTCCCCTTGTTTTGCGTATACTTATAGAGGAACGCACCTCTTTTGTAAGCGCTTCCGACCTCTCGCCGCATCGTCCTCATCCGGCTCGATTCCGCTATTTATGTCAGTTAATTGAAAACGTAGGGAACGCGATTTCCATGGCGTCTGTCACCGATCCAGATCCGCTGCATCATCCAGATCCTCTCGTCTCCAACGCGATGATTGAGGACGATGTGTATGAAGAGCCGAATCCCAGACGGCGATTTTTGATCTTCAGTGCAATGCCCGCCTGGGCGGTCAGCACATTTGTTCACGTCATCATTTTGTTGGTCCTTGGATTGGTATCGATCGGAGATCCGGTCAGGGTAGTGAACGTATTGTCAGCGTCCGCTACAGCCGAAGACGGCCCCGAAATGGAAGAGTTTGCGATCGAGCAACTCGATCCGGGCGAGGTGGCCGAAATGGAAGAGAT
>NZ_ANOG01000052.1 GCF_000346295.1 Rhodopirellula maiorica SM1
TTGACGGCGGGCAACGTTCGAACGTGTCTCCACAGCTACGCCTGTCGTCGCGTTGCGACTGTCCCGGAATGGCGTCGAAATAACCACGGACTTACGTCCGTGGCTATCGCCTGCCATCGCTTCGCGATTTTGTCGTCTCCGAGTCGCAACGCGACGGCAGGATGTAGCCACGGGCGTAAGCCCGTGGATGCAAATGCAAACACGATTTGCAAAGCCCCGCAGTGGCGACTTTGTTCATCCCATGGCGTCAGCGATTTACTGAGGCAAAACCTCGAGGGTTGCGGCGTAACTTAGGCGACGCGTTTGTGCCTGGGGGATGCTCGTCTGCTCATCCGATGTGCTCGTTTCCAACCAGTACATTCCGGGTTCTGCCCAAGTCATCGTGAATTCTCCGTTGGCATCCGTCGACAAATGCGTCTCATCTTGTGCATTGCGGTAACGGGTTTCTCCCCGAATCACTTCAATCTCCAAACCCTTCATCGGTTTTCCATTGACCAGCAAACGAAACGTCG
>NZ_ANOG01000053.1 GCF_000346295.1 Rhodopirellula maiorica SM1
CGCCAATGCGGACGACAGTCTCAACGACTTTCAGTGCAAAAATCGCATCTGCCGGATCTGCGTCGCTACCGCGACTTGATCCGGCCTACCGTCCATTTCTAACACCACGACCCCCACCCAGAGCCGGCTATCGCCGACTCAGGCCTCCCCAAAGAGGAGGTGAAATTTGGATTGCCCTCCTCACATAAGCCAGCCTGGCACCTCAATCCTGCAAACGCCTGTTCATTTTTCAATTTGCAATTGTCAATTTAACTTTTTCAATTTCCCTTCTCTCCTTGTCTCCTCACTACTCACTCCGCCTCACCCAAGTCGCCGGGCAGCTTTACGAGTCAGATAGGGGATCGATTTTTGGATCTTCCTCCAGTCCGCTGCGGCACCTTTCTTCGGGCGGACGACCAAGTTCATTCCCTCGGGGACGCGATCCTGCTGCGTGCGAAACGATTCGCGGATCAAGCGTTTCCAGTGGTTCCTCGCTACCGCGTTTCCGGTGCGTTTGGGGATGGTAACCCCCAGTCGACTCGGTGATCGCGGCTCGCTTTTGACTGCGAACAACACCAGCACACCGTCGGCCACGCACACACCGCGACGCAGGATTACGGTGAACTGCGAACTATGACGAATGCGGCGTGATTTTGGAAACCGATAACGCACTGGTGATGACCGTGAAGTGAATTGGTGAGCCGTGCGCTGTAAAGCACTGGGTACCTTGATCCGCGAGCCGCAAGAGAACGCTCGGCCAGAAAAAGGACGAACGAATGCGAGTAGCAAAGGTCGTCTGCGACTTTCGCTACTGGAAAAGCGACTCTGCCGAACACGACGTTGGCTTAGAACGACAAATCGTGTCTCAGATTCATTGGGTTTCGTTCTGCGAACCTTTCAATCAATTCCTTCGACTCGTCATCGATCGTATCGGGTAACCGGATTTGCAACTCGACGATCAAGTCGCCAGCGGAACCATCGCGGCTGCGGATCCCTTGCCCTTTCAGCCGCAAGCGTCGTCCGCTGCTGGATCCCGCGGGAATCGTCATCGCCACCGTGCCGCCTGGCGTGGGGACGTCAATCTTCGCGCCCAACGCCGCTTCGGGAAGCGAAACAGGAATCTTGAGTTCCAGGTTCATGCCGACCCGGCGAAAGTGCGGGTGGTCTGAAACCTTGATCAACAAAATCAAATCGCCCGTGGGGCCTCCGTTAGGCGACGGTTGGCCTTGTTCACGCAAGCGAATTTTGGAGCCGGTTTCCACGCCAGGCGGAATCGAGACCGACAGTTTTTCGTTTTTGCCGGAGCGGTTCAGGTAGAACTCGGTGGTGCCGCCGAGTACTGCGGTTTGCAGCGGCAATTCCAATTCGTGCCGCACATTCTGGCCTCGTTGCGGCGGAGCAGCACGCCGACCGCGACCCGCACCTCGCCCCGGCCCGCCGCGTCCAGGCGCACCGCCTCCCATCAACTGCTCGAAGAAGTCCGAAAAGCCGCCTTCGAACTTCACATCGCCGCCACCTCCACGGCCACCGAAAATCTGTTCCAAATCCAAACCGTCGAAGCCAGCGCCCGCCGCGGAGTGCGGATTAAATCCCCCACCACGGATCTTTTCAAAATCGGCACCGTAACGATCATAGGCGGCGCGTTTCTCTTCGTCGCTGAGCACATCGTAAGCTTCCTGCACACGCTTGAACTTCTCACGTGCTTCTTTGTTATCAGGATTCTTGTCAGGATGATATTTCAGCGCCAGCTTGCGGTGAGCTTTCTTGATATCGTCTTTTGAGGCGTCGCGAGCGACTCCTAACGTTTGGTAAAGATCTTCTGCCACAACTTCAAATTTTTGTTCAATGGAAAGGTTCAGAGAATTCAGCTAGGTGCCAACTTGGCAGATTACTGCGTTTTCGACTAGCAGGAGCAAACCGCGAACCGATTCGAAAGCAAAGCTCGGCATGCCTTTAGAATGCTTCGTTTAACCGTCAGTCGATAGGCGTACGCCAACGGATGCGAACACGCCTTCGACTAACGGTTAAACGAGTAAATCGACAAGCCGTCAAGACTTTCGTGCACATAGGGTGAAACGCAGAAACCGACGTCGGAGACGTCGGACGACAATAAGACTTCACGTCCCCACTGGGGAGGTCAGCGTCGGCGGTAGCCGGCTCTGGGTGGGGCCGTGGTGTTAGAAATGGACTATCGGGTATACCCTTCCCGACCAAAACCGCCCCAACTCGATCCACTCACGTGCAACTAAACTAGAAGTCTCCGTGTCTCCCCCTCTCCCAACTCACCCTCTTTTCCTCTCACTCCTCACTATGAATCCCCTTCGTTTTCCCCATTCGGCCCGAATTGCCCTGTTTGCCGCCGCAGCTTTCTTTTTCTTCGCGATCCCGGCGACCGCAATCGCCGCAGGCGGCAAGTTGACGATCCGCGTCGATGACGAAACGACGGGGCAGCCTGCCAGTGCACGATTGGAAATCTTCAGAGGCGACGAAAGTGGCCGCCGGATGTCGATTCGGCGAACGGTTCCTGCTGGAGTTGGAGTTGTGATCGATCGCACGCTTGATGTCTCTTTTCCCGATGGCCCTTACACGTTCCGGTTAACCCGCGGCCCTGAATACCGCGTCATTCGTGGCAATTTTATACTCGAGCCGGAAAGTTTGGATGAGCACGGGGTGCGTCTGCCGCGAATAATCGACATGCTCGAAAAAGGCTGGACCAGTGGCGATTGCTGTGTGCTGGCGTCGCCCAACAGTCTGCCGCTGCGAATGGCCTCGGAAGATCTTCATGTCGCTGCCGTCCTGGGCCACGAAGACGCCAAACCGATTGCTGGCCGTGACCGCGACGACCCTCCCGCCAACGATCCCTCGTGGATTCGCGAAGACGCCGTCCATGACCGTGGACTGCTGTTTTATGGATTGCCGACCGAGGATGATGAGCAGGCCGAGAATGATGAGCAGGCTGAGCTGGCTGGCGGCTCCGACACGAAATTTCCGGTCGTAGCAAGACTTGCTTCCCTACCGCGAAACAATGAAAATCGCAACGGCATCCAAGACGGCGGGGATCTCGAAAATGACGGAACCGCGGAAGTTCGAGTGGCGATCGAAAACCCGTTTGCTTGGCCGCTGCCGGTTTGGCTGGCGAGTCAGCGGATCGACGGTTTTTTCGTTTTAGGCGACTGGCTGCGACTGGATCGAAAGGTCCTGAATCCAGCCGAAGGACGAGCGCCCGAGGGGCCGCGGACCGAGCATCCGACGGAGCTTGGGCGGTGGGCGGAACGAATTTATAGCAACCTACTCGAAGCAGGATTCCGGATTCCGCCGTTGGCCGGAAGCGGATCGGATGGACGTACCACTCCGGTCGGTTACAACCGACTTTACGTCGCCGCGCCGCTGGAAGCCTACCGTCAATTGGACGCGGGCTCCGAGACGGCCGCGAGAGTCGCCAGTGAAGCGGAGTGGTGGCACCGCGCGTTCAGAGGCAACTCTGTGGCAACGAACGGCCCAATGCTGTTGCCGACACTCAGTGGCCAGATTCCCGGTTTCGTATTCACCGCGAGTAGCGGCCAGAAGCTAACGCTGCAGCCAGAAATTCAGTTATCCGTCCGCGATCCCGTCGACTATTTAGAAGTGATCCACAACGGCGAAGTCTTTTACAGTGCCCGCTTGGACGAGTTTGCCAAAGCGGGCGGAGTGATCCCGGCACTGGAAGTCGAAGAGAGCGGCTGGGTAATGATTCGCGTCGTCACCTTGTACGAAGACCATTATCGAGCGGCGATGAGTGCACCGTGGTACATCGAGTTTGATAGACAGTCTCGAGTGACAAGTCGAAGCGTCGACTTCTTTCGCGATTGGCTCAGCCAATACGAAGCGAGGCTAAAGAAGTTACCGCCGCAGGAGTTATCGCCGCACATCCCCTACATCCGAGCCGCCCGAGCCTTCTGGACCGCCCGAGCCGAAGAGGCAGTGAGGAGTGAGGAGTGAGGAGTGAGGAGTGAGGAGTGAGGAGTGAGGAGTGAGGAGTGAGGAGTGAGGAGTGAGAAGTGATTCACCTCCCCCTTGGGGAGGTCAGAGTCGGCGGTAGCCGGCTCTGGGTGGGGCTCGCAGTGTTAGGATTCGACGGTAGGCGGTAGGCCGGATCAAGTCGCGTTAAGCGACGTAGATCCGGCGGACAC
>NZ_ANOG01000054.1 GCF_000346295.1 Rhodopirellula maiorica SM1
GCCAAAGCTAAGGAACGATCCGAGCGAGGCACGGGAAGTGTTGTGACACCACGATCACAGCGACTGACCAAGGACCGTGTGGGCTGCATCATCGCCATGATTGGCGAAGAGGCAGGCGTGATCGTTCGCACGGAAGATGAGCGAACAAACTCGCGGGTGAAGTACGCCAGTGCTCACGACATTCGTCGCGGCTGTGCCCAACGTTTAATCAACGCAGGCGTGTCGGCTGAGACGCTGAAAGTCGTGATGCGTCACGCAGACTTTGCCACCACCGAGAAGTACTACGGCGCGACGCGGTCGGCTCAGGCTGCCGCCAGCGAAGTACGTCAAAAGATGACCACTGAAGCACCTACGGATGCATTAGTGGGTCGATTAGTGGGTCGAAAAGAAAAAGCTCCCGAGCTTAATGCTGAGGAGCTTTTGAAGCTAAAGGCTTTGCTTGAAAGGCTTTAGGAGAATACACCCCAGAGGATTCGAACCTCTAACCTTCGGTTCCGTAGACCGATGCTCTATCCAATTGAGCTAGGGGTGCTCGCTGATCCGATTGAGGACGCCCTTGTCGGGCTGCCCTCTTCAGATGACAGGGATTCTAGCAATCAGGTTCGTCGCCGCAAGCCCTATCTGAACGCAAATTTCTCATTCTTCTTCTAGCACCGCATGCTCTTGCAATTCTTCCAATGAGGCAAACTCTAACGAGCTGATATGACTCGCTTCGAGTACCACCGGGGGTGCCTTGCCTGCGTCATACGCCTCTTTCCAGCGGGCTGCACATAAACACCAGCGATCGCCGGGGCGTAATCCTGGGAACCGGAACATCGGATTGGGGGTGCTCAAATCGTTGCCTCGCGATCGACTGAATTCCAAAAATTCAGCCGTCATTTTGGCGCAAATGACGTGTAACCCCGAATCAGACGCTCCGGTGTTACAACATCCATCTCGGTAAAACCCGGTCAAAGGATCGGTACTGCAGCTGGCGAGTTCGCCGCCTAAAACGTTTTTTCCAGCCATTGATGCGTTTTTCCAATGCGTTTCGTCTTCAAATCACATCCATTACGGATGCAGTCGAACTGTCCATTCTAACCATTTTATCCTACCAAGTGTCTGTAGCGGGGATGCCCCGCAGTCGCTGTCGCGATGGCAAAGTCCCTCGAAAAATATCGCAGGCCGTTTGAGCAAGTTGCCCCAATTCCCCCCAAATTTGACAGCTCCGTGCAACCAGCCAGTCATTTGAAACCGCCCGTTTTATTGTTCGCACCACAAACTTCCCTCTTGATCAGGTAGAGGGCCTGAAAAGTGTTCGGAAACGTAAGTGCGAATGTAATGCAGACAGCTCACCCCCCGAGCTAAAACACGCAAATTCGCCACATGCCGGCGGTGGGACGCA
>NZ_ANOG01000055.1 GCF_000346295.1 Rhodopirellula maiorica SM1
TCAATCACTGGGGTGAGGTATCATCGACTCTGCACACAAAAACTTCATCACAGGATCCTCGCGAAGTGAGTTCAGCCAGAAATACAGGAACAGGAGACGGAAAAGTCGCAGCCCCCCCCTCCTCGGATGCTTTATTGCGATCGATGCTGTTTGGCATCATTATCGTGCTGGGATTGGTCATCGTGTTGCTCATCGTTGGGATGGGATTGGGGTGGTTTGATCGAGGATCCGGCGGGACCGAAAGTCCATCGGCGCGGCCGATTCCGGCTCAATATGATGCGAATCGCGCGTTCGGCTACTTGGTGGAACTTTGCGAGATTGGGCCGCGGCCCTCGGGGTCGGCCGGGATGCAGAAGCAGCAGGAAATGCTGACTCGGTTTTTCCGTGAAGCCGGCGGCGAGGTTTCGATGCAAACTTTCGAAATTCGGCACCCGGAAACAGGCGAAAACGTTTCGTTGGGGAATCTCATTGCCAGCTGGAATGCGGACCAACCCAAGCGTTTTCTGCTGTGTGCCCACTACGACACGCGTCCGTTCCCGGATCGTGACGAAGACAATCCGAAGGGGGTTTTTGTCGGCGCCAACGATGGTGCCAGCGGAACAGCCGCGTTGATGGAAATGGCCAATCAGTTCGATCAATTGCCGGCCGATATCGGCGTCGATATCGTGTTGTTTGATGGCGAAGAATTTGTCTTCGAACAGGGCCGAGACGATTACTTTCTCGGTTCGACCTTTTTCGCTGAAAAATACGCTGCCTCGCCACCGCCCCAACCGTACAGGGCAGGAATCCTGCTCGACATGGTCGGTGACAAAGAGCTGAAGATCTATTACGAAAACAACAGCTTGAAGTACGCACGCAGCTTGGCTCGTAGCGTGTGGGATATGGCGGACCGGCTCGGGGTGCGTGCCTTTGTCTCACGCAGCCGGCACACGCTCGAAGACGATCATTTGCCTCTTAACAAGATCGCAAAGGTCCCCACGATCGACATCATCGACTTTGACTATCCGCGACCTGGATATGGAGTGAAGTCATACTGGCACACCGAAAACGATGTTCCGGAAAACTGTAGCGGGGAATCGCTCGCCGCCGTCGTGTGGGTCGTGCATCAATGGCTGTTGTCGCAATCGACCACCAGCCGATAACCGAAAACGATTGGAACTCGCACTGCCGACTTTAACCGTTGAGTGCCACAACGATTCAGTTTCGTCCGCGATGAAAATGTCGTTGCCAAGCTCTGCTTGGCAACGCACTGCTTTCGAGGCTCCCGCCTCGTCATCTCCCATTCGGCAGGCGGTCGACTACACGGCTGTGGGTTTCCAGGTAGGAGCCTAGGAACCAGAGTACCGCGCGCAACTAGAGAGCGTCTAACGCTAGCTTGCATTCTGCCGCAGCCATGCGGCCAATGGATCGTGGGCCACTCGATACCAAAATTCGCTTTCGCTTTCCCCCGCTTTGATCGATGTTTGTTGAATTCGTCGCAAGACATCGCCAACGCCAGGATGCTGTAGAGTGTTGGCGAGGCTTTCAATTTCCGCTTCGGTCAATGTCGCAACACCGCTCCGCAATCGAACCAGGAATTCGTCGCCAACGACGGCGGTCAACGAGTCGTAATCACGACAAAATGCCTCGCGTGTCAGTCGTTGCAGTCCGATGTTCGCAACTTGTCTAAACGAATCGGAATTGAAGTGTTTCATCGCCAACGTCATGGCAGCCATGCAAAGTGGGCCATTTCGTTGGTCGCTTACAAGATCCTGCATTACTTTGGGCCCGTATTTCGAAGCCTCTAATACGTGTAGACAGGATTCCTTGATGATGATCGAAGGCCAAGTTCCCTCTTTGAAAACTTTGTCGACATGCTGTAGCGTGAGTCGAGCTGCCAAGTTCCAAACGATCGCTTCGGAAGCGAGGTCCTCGGGGGCATCCATGTGGATGTGGAACGTTTCCTCACGTCTGTCGTTGTCCATCCAGGTCAAGGCTTCGTCAAATCCATACAGCAGGCCGCCATTGACAAGTTTGCGAATTGCCGAAATGGCTTGCCGTTCGACCATCGGCATCGCTTCGTGACGCTCCCGATTCATCGTTTGGACAACCGGATCGCTGATCAAGTAGCCGATCGTTGCGGTTACCGCATTTGCCGAATTGTCACCGCGATGGATTGCTTCGGGCAGCTCTTGAATATAGGTCGACCGTGCAGCATGAAACAATCCTGGAGCGAAGCGAAGCATTCCATTGGCGGTCGTCCATTGATTCACTTTCCCAGACTCGACATCGATGTGAATGCTTTCTTTTTCGTGGGTTAGGATCAATTCACCGCCAATGAATTGACGGTCGACTGATTCTCTGTATGCCAGAGGGAGCCAATTGACTGGACTGCTTCGGAAGTTGAACTTGAGCGGTCCCTCATTTTTGTCGCGGCGTGTGTTGGCTGACAGCGTAAACGTTCCCTTCAGAAATTTGTCCTTTTCCGGGTCGGCAAAATGTTCTTTGCTGAATTGAATCTGTCCATCCATCGAACTCAAGCGGATTCGCAAACATTCAGGTAGTCTTGAATGGTTCAGCACAAACATGTCCCGGTCGATCAACAATGACATCGTCTCGGATCGGTCGTTGATTGACGTATCGAAGGATGATTTCAACTCAACAAACAATCCATCACTCGATTCGATGACTAACAGTTTGCTGTCGCCCCAATCGTTAAACGTTTCGATGTCATCGCCACGTGCTGCGACCCCCGATAACCAATGGCTGGCTTTCATCAGAACCGTTGCGGTTTGGTTGGTCGGTTCGTCGATCGGCGGCAATTCGTTGCACTCTTCGACTTCGAGTGAAAGCGTTTGTGTTGGTTTGTCAAAACGAAATTGTTGCTTTTTAAAACGCCCGCTTTCCCACAGTCGCTTAGTCATTTGTTGCAGCCGATTGTGGTTCACGATGTCACCGGTGGCCATGCTCAAATAGTTGAGAATCTGCTCATTCGTATTGATCGAATTGCCTTGGATTCTTATCTCATTGATTCGGTGCATCGCTCCTTCGTCAAGAATTTCGACGATGAGTGTTGCCGTTTGCTGTGTGCGATCCACATCAAAGCGGACCAGCACGTCGGATTGTGAAAAGCCGAGGTCGGCAATGGCTTGGATCACTTGTTTTCGTAAATCAAGCTCAGAATCAAATCGGACTTCGTCGCCGATTTTCCAGACAGCTTCCTTCAACTTGGATTCTTTGCCTTGCTCATTGACCCAGTGCGTGACCACGATGCTGTTGGTCCGAACGAAATTGGGGAATGTATTGCTATCGGCATACGGTTGCGTCAAACGATGCACCAGAGTTTGAGGGTCGATTTGCTTCGCCGACAGGATGTGGACATCACCACACAAAATCCTCTTGCTTTCGTTGATCCTGATTTCCCATCGCGATGGCGAAGCACCGTCGTCCGAGGCGACTTCCTCGCACTTCACGATCACTTTGTCAAATCCTTTGTTTCGATATCCTTTGACCAACAGTTGTTCAATCACGTCCGCCAATTTGGATGAGTCGCCATAGGCGTGACTGGCGATCAAGAATTGAGGATGAGCATTCAATTTCGCTAGAAGTTGGTGTTTAGAGAAGCTGCGATTGCCAACCATTTCGATTCGCTTGGCAATCGGATAGGTCTGTGCTGATGCTGTCGCGGGGATGCAGCAGTGTAATGCGACCGCAATCACGATCAGGGAGGGGCCGATACGAATCCAGTTCGTCACTTTTGTATCTCCGTAGTAGTGTTTTATTGCCATTACTCGGCGTCATCCCGTCCAACGTTCGACACCATCACCACCGGCGACTTTGTTGCCGTCGACACTGCGACACAATTGCTGTTTCTTCTTCGATTGAATCGGGAAATTCCGCAATTTATTCTAGCGATTGTCATAGCCCGACAATGGAGACATTGGCGGGGCGAAAATAGTCATCGTTCTTGGTGATAAACTGCGGTATGCTGTTGGAACGATCCCGTCTGTTCAAACCGTAGCTTAATTGGGCTGATTCGCTTGGCGTTCCGCTTTAACGATCGATAGCCAAATCCAAGGAAAATCTCGTCTTATGTTTGCCGGCAGTCTTGTCATTGGAATTACACTCCTCGCCTTTGCCATCTGGTTGCACTGGAACGAGCATCGTGGGTGGGCAAACGAGTCGCCCCAAGGGGCGTTGGACCAGCATTATTTTGCATCGCGAATGCGTTCGCGGCGTTGGGTTCACCTGCTGTTTGCGTTTTGCGGAGTCCTGGTCATCGTCGCGGCGTTTGCGGGGCCTGGGCGAATTTGGATCGGGTGTTGGATGAGTGTGATGGTGGCGTTGTTGGTGATTATGGTGTTGGCCGCTGTCGATGCGTTTCGCACGCTGAGATATCAATCGAAAAAGAAGCCCGAGATTCGCAGACAGGTTTTTGGACAAGACGAAAAGACGTAGGTCGCTTGCTGGGGCGTTAGAAAAACAGGCCGCCGGATTTCGCGCCCACGGTGAGTGAGTCAAAGAAGATCTTTTGCTCTTCGTTTTCGGCGGCACGGTCGATCGACATTTGCGTTTCGACATCGGCGCCCATGCTGGCAGGTTGGCTGCCGATCAAGATGTAGCGTTCGTCGACCAAGTAGGCTTCGATCGTCATGTCCGGCAGCATCGCCGAGACCGACACGCGACCTTTGATTCCTTGGTAGCCGTTGCGCTGGGTGGGCGATCCGCCTAGCACGTCTCCGGCGACAAACCGCGTCGCCTTTTTCCGCATCTGATCCTTGTCGAGTTCCATTTTGCCGTTGTACATCGCACCAAAGAAAAAGATCGATCCGGTCTTTGCACTTTCAATGACTTTGGACTCCATCGCACCCGGCGGCATCTCGCGATAGACACTGCCCTCAGGCATGTAGACGGCACAGCCCTCGAACTCCACGACCTCGTAACCTGCCGGAACGTTTTTGCTTAAATCCGCTCCTGCGTTCACGGCGTTCGCAGTGGAATCGCCACCGCCTCCGCCAAACATCATCGATACGACAAAAAACATCACTACAAATGCAATCAATCCCGAAACGACTCCGGCAATGATTTTTACGGGCAATGCTTTGCCTTTGCCTGCGGTATTCTCAGCCGCCGGATGGGCAACCGCCGTGGCCGCTGCATCGTCGGACGCGGGCTCTTGATTTGCCAGTGGATCACCGGGGATCGGACCCTGGTAAGCCGTCGCCGCGGCATTGACGGGAAAGCTGGAAACAGAGGAAGCCGGCGCGGCGCTAGGGAAATTGATTTGGCCGAAATCAAAGTCGTCGTCATCGGGGGTCAGCGATCCAGCAGCAGCGGCAGCGGGCTTGGTGGCCGCCGGTTGGCGAACAGGAACAATCGCACCACAACGCGGGCATTTTACTTTTCCGCCAGCGGGAGCTTTCTGCAGTTTCATTCCGGCTTGGCATTGAGTGCATTTGACTGTCAACATGGCGATTGGATTAGTTTTTTAGGCTTTGGGGATGGTTCAGCCGCATTGGGGGGGCGATCGTCCCAGCTTAACATCTCCGAATCTCAATGTGTTCGAAGATCAACTGCGAAAGGGGTGGGAATTTTGTCCCGTAGGTGCGGGGCATTCGAGCCGAGAGGGATGCGTTACAATATCGCCGCGGGTTGTCAGGAGACTCCGCACCCCCTTTGATTTATTAACGCTACGCGTTTCTCTTGCCGCCAAGGACGAAATTTTCGATGACCACCGCTACTCTTCCCGCTCGTGATCAAGTCAACCCCAGTGACTGCTGGGATCTTTCGAGTCTTTGTCAGGACGACGCTTCTTGGGAAGCGGAATACAAGAAGCTTGACGATCAAATCGCCACCTACGAAACCTATCGAGGGCGGTTGGGTGAGTCAGCCGATGTGCTTGCTGAAGCGTTGACGTTTGACAGCCAATTTGATCGGCTTGCCGAACGTGTGGGCACCTATGCCTTTTTGAGAACGACTGAAGATCAAGGCAACAGTGATTCGCAAGCGATGAAGCTGCGTTTCCAAAACTTGGCCGTTCGCGCCGGACAGGCAGCAAGTTTTATGCGGCCCGAGTTGTTGTCGATCGACGAAACACGGATGAGCGAATTGGCGGCGGATGAAAAATTGGCTCCGTTTCGCCTACAACTCGAACGCTTGCTACGGTACCGGCCGCACACGTTAACCGATAACGAAGAGCGATTGCTGGCGATGCAGGGCGAAATGGCATCGGCCGCTGGCAACGCGTTTCGGCAATTGAATGATGCCGATTTGCGATTTGGTGAAATCGAAGATCACGAGGGGCGCAAAGTCGAGCTTTCGCATGCGACGTTTGGCCAAATGTTAATCAGCCCCGATCGAAAAGTGCGACGCAAAGCGTTTCACCAGTATTACGAACAATTTTCGAGCCACGAAAACACGCTTGCGGCCACGCTTGGCGGCAGCATCCAACGCGACGTCTATTACGCACGTGCCAAAAACTACGACAGCAGCCTGCAAGCGGCTCTGTTCCCTGACAACGTGCCTGTGGATGTTTACGACAATCTAATCGGTGCCGTACGCGAATCGTTGCCCAACGTGCATCACTATCTCGATGTACGTCGCCGCAAAATGGGGATCGACCAGATCCATCATTACGACACCTATGTGCCGATCTTAAGCGGTGTCAAAAAACACCATACCTGGGATCAAGCGGTGAACGTGATCCTCGAGTCGCTGGCCCCGCTGGGCAGCGAATACGTCGGAGTCCTCGAAGCAGGGCTCCGTGGACGTTGGTCGGATCGCTATCCCAACCGTGGCAAGCAAAGCGGTGCATTTTCGTGCGGTACGTTTGACGGCGATCCTTATATCTTGATGAATTTCAAAGAGGAAGTGCTTAACGATGTGTTTACATTGACACACGAAGCCGGCCACTCGATGCACAGTTGGTATTCGGCTCGCAGCCAACCGTTTGAATACTACAACTACACGATCTTTGTCGCCGAAGTCGCCAGTACGTTTAATGAGCAATTGTTGACGGATTACCTGCTAAAGAATGCAGCCGATGACAACGAACGCGCCTACTTGATCAACAACGAATTGGACGGCATCCGAGCGACCGTGGTGCGTCAAACAATGTTCGCCGAGTTCGAAAAAATCACTCACGAAATGGCCGAGGCGGGTAAGCCGTTGACCGTGGCGACGTTCCGCGAAATCTATCGTGAATTGTTGGTCGCCTACTTCGGACCTGACTTTGTCATCGACGAAGAACTGGAACGCGAATGTTTCCGGATTCCTCACTTTTACCGAGCCTTCTACGTTTATAAGTACGCTACGGGGTTAAGCGCCGCAGTGGCACTTTCGCGTCGCGTGCTCGAGGGCGGCAAGCAAGAACTTGACGATTACCTACGCTTTTTATCGGGCGGCTGCAGCAAAGATCCGCTCGACTTGCTGCGAGACGCCGGCGTCGATATGACCCAGCCCGAACCGGTCGCGACCACGCTCGAGCGTTTCCGAACCTTGACCGAAGAACTTGATCAATTGATTTAAGTTTGACAGAGCCATCGGCCGCTTGCTTTTCAACTCCTTCGCTTTCTAACTCAGTGGACTCGTGTAATGGCCAATTTGACGTTTTGTGGCGCTGCAGGCACGGTGACCGGATCGTGTTCGCTAGTCGAAAGCGAAGGCAAGCAGTTTTTGGCGATTGCGGGTTGTTTCAGGGAACGAAAACAACGCAGAGTTTGAACTACAAGCCGTTTCCGTTTGATGCGGCGAAGATCGAATTTTTGTTTTTAACCCATGCTCATATCGACCATTCAGGGTTGTTGCCGAAATTGGTGCGAGCTGGTTTTCGAGGCAAAATTTTCGCCACTGATGCGACCTGTGACTTGTTGGAGTTCATG
>NZ_ANOG01000056.1 GCF_000346295.1 Rhodopirellula maiorica SM1
CATTCATCATCGATAGCGAATGTCAGACGGTAAGTATGTCAGACGATAAAAACGAAAAGAAGATTCACGGGATTGTCGCCGAGTTCACATCGGTCGATACGCTACTAGCCGCTTGTCGGCGAGTTCGTGATGCCGGCTACACCAAAACCGACGCCTACACTCCCTTTGCGGTTCACGGAATCGACAAAGCCTTGGGAATCAAGCCGACCGTTTTGCCGTGGTTGGCGTTGGCCGGTGGATTGACCGGAACCTGCACTGCGTTGGCGATGCAGATCTGGATGAATGGTCTTAACTATCCCTACATCATCTCGGGCAAACCTTACGTATTGTCGTTGCCAGCGTTCATTCCGGTGGCGTTCGAGTTGACGATTCTGTTTGCGTCGTTCTGCACGTTCTTTGGAATGTGGGCACTCAACGGGCTGCCGCGATTCAGCAATCCGATCTTCACCGATCCACGTTTTGACCGCGTCACCGACGATCGCTTCTTCCTGTACATCGATTCCAAAGACAAGAGCTTTGACGCCAAAGGTGTCGAGAAATTGCTGGGCGAAACGGGAACCGAATACATCAATACCGTCGTCGACGATGACTCGCCGACCACGATTCCGAGGTTCCTGATTGTTGGTCTGTGCATTCTGATTGGCTTGTCGATCATCCCCGCGTTGATCGTCGCCAAGATGCGAGTCACCACCAGCAGCCAGCCACGATTCCACATCTTCCCCGATATGGATTTCTCACCCGCTCGTGATGCTCAACAAACGACCACGCTGTTTGCGGACAATCGTGCGATGCGTCCCGATGTTCCTGGCACGGTGGCCCGCGGCCAAATGGACGCCGACCTAAACTTTTTGACTGGGATCGACATGGAGAAATTTGCCCAAGTCGATTCGCAGCGTGCTGAACACTTGGTGCGAACTTACTTGACGCCATTGGCAGCCGAAGGCGAAGAACCTGCTGCCGAAGCGACTCCGCCAGCCGAAAAGAGCATCATGGAAACGACGCCGTGGCTTGAGCAAAACCCGATTGAAATTTCCGATGCGGTCGTTCGCCAAGGCCAACAGCAGTTCAACATCTACTGCTCGGTGTGCCACGGCATGGACGGACGCGGCAACGGTTTGGTGAACCAACGCGCTCAAAAGATTATGGCTGCGACTTGGGTTCCGCCATCATCGCTGCACCAAGACGTGCTGTACGCCGACCAATATCCTGATGGCAAGCTGTTCAACACGATCAGCAACGGGATCCGCAAAATGCCTGGTTACGCCGGACAGATCACAGCCAAAGACCGCTGGGCGATCGTGACCTACGTTCGCGCTCTGCAGAAGAGCCAGAACGCTTCGATGGACTTGGTGCCTGCCAGCGAGAAATCGAAGGTCGAAAAGCAAAAAAACAAAGTCGACAAGCAGCTTGCCGAAGCTGCTGAAGCAGAACGCAAGAAAGAAGAAGAGCGAGCCGCGAAGGCCGCCGCCAATAAATAGTTCGATCGCCCCCCCGCGTTCGATGCCCGAAGCCAACTTGGCTTCACCCTCAAAATTTTCACATCATTTCAATCCTACTGCTGAACTACAGATGTCCAAGCACGCACCGGCCATCAAACCGGCTGACGACCCAGCCTTCAAATTGCCAGCCTCCCTGTCGGCACTCAGCCTTCCGCTTTGTATTGGCGGTGTGTTGGTGCTGATCGTAGGCTGGTTGATTGCAACTTTTGGCGTTGATCAACCCAAATTTGGCATGTCGGCCTACCTGACTGCGTTCATGTACTGCTTGACGCTTGTGCTTGGATCATTGTTTTTTGTGATGATCCAGCACTTGGTTCGAGCCGGTTGGAGCACCGTGCTTCGCCGGATTGCCGAATTGGTAATGATCATGATCATCCCGATGGCGGTCCTGTTCCTACCGATCGTGGTTACGCTATGGACCACCGACGCAGCTCTTTACCGCTGGGACAGTCCGACATTCGCGCAGGACAACCACCTCGACCCAGCGATGTGGGAGAACAAGACGATGTGGCTTTCGCAAGATTGGTTCACCGTCCGAGCCTGCATTTACTTTGCGATTTGGATCGGATTGGCCGTCTATTATTTCCGCGGCAGCGTCGAACAGGACGAAACCGGCGAGCGTGCTGCGACCGACCGCATGCAATTCTGGAGCGGCCCGGCCGTAATGTTGTACTGCGGCAGCATGACCTTTGCGATGTTCGACTGGGTGATGAGTCTGGCACCGATGTGGTTCTCGACCATGTTCGGCGTCTACCTGTTTGCCGGTTCGATTTTGTCAGCACACTGCATCCTGGCCGTTGCCGCCTACTTGCTGCAGCAGGCCGGTGCGATGCGGGACGAAGTGACGGTCGAACACTACCATGACCTGGGCAAACTGATCTTCGGTTTCGTCACCTTTTGGACCTACATCTCGTTCAGCCAATACCTGCTGATCTGGTATGCGAACATTCCTGAGGAAACGGAGTGGTTGTACCACCGTCAATTGGGAACCTGGGGCAGCTTGTCGCTAGTGTTGGTTTTTTTGCACTGGATGTTGCCATTTCTCGGTACGATGAGCATGTATGTACGTCGCCGCCCGCGATGGGTGTTCTTCTGGGCGTTTTACGTCCTGGTCATGCACTATGTTGATATTTACTGGATGGTGATGCCCGAGGCGCATGCAGGTGTCCCCGGAGCTCATGGCAGTGCCGGCGGAGCTCTCGGCGTGGTCGCGAGTGTGTTGTGCGTGCTGGGAATGGTCGCCTTGATGGTCGGTCTGGTCCTTCGCGTCGCCAGCCAAACACGAATTGTTGCGGTTCGCGACCCACGGTTGGCCGAATCGATTGCCTTTGAAAATATTTAGTCGACCGATCCTCCCCGATCGATCCCGACACCCTTATTTACACGCATTAAACGCTTGAAACAGATTTAGAATAGTTATGGCCCAATACGATGACTTAAATGTGAGCCGCATTTTCACTGTCGGAGTGATCTCGGTGGTCGTTACTGCGGTTACCGCTTTGGCGGTCCAAGTGTTTTACTTTTCAATCTCGCAGTGGCACTTGGAAGCCAAGAGCGCGATGGGCAGCTACCAACGCCAAAACGAAGTCCTCAGCGAACAAGCAGAGCGAATTTCGGTTTACGGCGTCGACGAAGAAACCGGCAAGATCACGATCCCAATCGACAAAGCAATTGAGCTTGTCGTGGCCGAAAGCAAGAACGAAGAAAAACAGAACGACGCAGAGAAAAAAGCATCGAATGACCAAGTTGATCCAAGCCAAGCGTAGGTTTTCCGGCGGCCAATGGGCAGTCAGCAAACCACGAACCAGCGGCGTCATCCTCGCGATGATGCTGGGGATGATCGGCTTGTGCGCCACCGCCTCCACGGTGACGGCTCAGGACGGCGGGGTACGCGAAGGCGCCCCGGTCACAAACAATTTGCTGCCGTTGGAAGCTCGCGGGATCACCGTCGAACAAAAACTAGGCGACCTTGTCCCGCTCGATCTACCCCTGCTTGATTCGTTTGGAAGAAAAACAAAAACCGGATACTACATTGATAGCAAACGACCGACGATTATTACGCTGAACTACAGCAATTGCCCGATGCTGTGCAATATCCAGCTCAATCGTTTGGCTGATTCGCTCAACAAACTCGAACTCAAGGTTGGCGAAGACTTTCAGATTTTGACGGTCAGCATCGACCCTAAAGAGACGACGGAACGCGTTCGCGAAACGAAACAAAAATACATCGAACAACTGACGAATCACCCCAAAGCCGCCGAGGGCTGGGAGTTTTGCACCGCAAAACAACCCGTGATCACCAAATTGGCCGATGTGCTCGGGTTTCGTTACCGATACGACGCACGAAGCAAAGAATACAACCATCCCGCGATGCTCGCGTTCATCTCGCCCGAGGGTGTGATCTCGCGTTATTCGCTGGCAATCGACTTTCCCACCGACCAACTGAAACTCGCACTTGTCGAAGCGGGCGAAGGAACGGTGGGATCCCCCGTCGACCAATTTATCCAGTGGTGTTACAGCTACGACCCTGATTCCAACAGTTACACCTGGCACGCCTGGCGACTGATGCGACTCGGCGGAGCCGCGATGATCGGATTGATGCTCGCTTGCTTGGCGCCCTATTGGCTAGGTCGCAAAGGAGGTGTAGCGGTCGTTCCTGAGGACGCTGAATCGATGGCGACTGGAAACGAAGACGAACAAGACGTAAAGACAGAACCGTAACCTCGATTGCCAACAATCGAGAAATCGCCGGAGCGAACGCGAAGAAACCGGCTTGAACCCAAATTTTATTTTGCAACTGACTAACAGATAAACGATGGCTATGTTACCTGCCGCATTTTCTCTGCTGAGCGATTACACCGAAGACTACGCTTGGTTCCCGGATTCCGCGTCGACGTTCGCTGCAGATTCGGATTGGCTTTATTATGCCATTACCGCTGTCTGTATCTTCTTCTTCATCCCGATCTCAATCTGCTTGTTCTACTTTGCCGCAAAGTACCGCAAGCCGAAGGGAGCGAAGGCGGAAAGCCAAGTCTCGCACAACACCCCGATTGAATTGTTGTGGT
>NZ_ANOG01000057.1 GCF_000346295.1 Rhodopirellula maiorica SM1
CGTCGTACCGCAGGCCGGCAAAAAGATGGAGGACAAAAATATATCAACGAGCAGGACCATCTTGCGGTCCCCCATTTTCCTGCCCCTCTTCATTTTCCTGCCAAACCAGTTACCAACGTTGTCCCCGGCAACACAACACAGCGGCTCACTCGATTCTTGATTTCGCAACGTCCACCAAACACCGGATAACCGACAGACAGGAAGAATGCATAGGCTGCAAAACAATCAGATTGCAGCACCACTCTGCGGTGTCCCATCTTTTTGCCACTTCATGGTTTGCCTTATTCACGAGCCAACACTGACACCGGTGCATTGACGCCACGAATCGCTCGGCTCGCTGCGATGCTAAATCGGGTCGATCTCTAGTACTTATCGTGTCGTCTCTACAATCGAGCTTGAACCGTGGCAGGATCGCCGACACTAGTTTCTTGTGTCCTGACAGCTTCAGTCACGTTCGTACTCTGCTGGCCCCGGTCGTCGTGATCCGGCTTCTTGCGTAGCGAGAGTCCGCCGATGACGAGTGCCAAAATGATCACAAACCATCCGAAGGCGGTTCGTATCCGTTCGGCCGGCAACCATTCCGACAACACCAATCCGATAAGCATTCCCAAAAATGCCAGAGCAAAGAACGCGAGCGTGACCCGCCAGTCGATGTCTGTCGAGCGGAGCTGCCCGGCAAGTCCAGCGACTGTGTTTAACGAAATGATCGCCAGCGACGTACCGACGGCGCGTTTCGCATCGATGCCAGCGAACAACACCAGGGCGGGGACAATGAGGAAGCCACCACCAACGCCGAGAAAACCGGTCAACACGCCTACGGTAGCACCGATTAGTAGACAAGGCCAAATGCGGCATCCCCGTTCACGCTGATCGTTTTCGCCTCGCCCCCGTACCATTGCGATCCCTGCGCCCAACATGATGGCGGCAAAAATCAGCAACAGCGTCCGCTCGGAGACAAGTGCCGTCAGAAAAGATCCCGCATAGGCTCCCAAGGCCCCAGAGACCGAAAACAGGACTGCGGCGCGTAGGTGGAAATTCTTTTTCTGCCAGTAGCGGACCGCCGCTGGCAGGCTGCAGCCGCCGACGACCACCATCGACATCGCGACCGCTTGCCCCACCGGGACCCCAAGGACAAAAGTGAAGATGGGCAGCGTCAAAATCGAACCACCTGCCCCAAAAATCCCGAGCGTGATTCCGACGAGCAGCGCCAGGACGAGAGCGGTGAGGAGCGGATCCATGATCGACGCCGGGGGAAAAAGGAAACTTCGGTAACAAACACTTTGGACGCCAAACGATCAACTGGGGCTTAGGCTGTCGATGCCGTTCGACACAAACAATGCGGACCGACTGCAAATGCGATACCTGATTGAACCCCAACCGCTCGTCGAAAATCCGCTGCAAACGGAATGATGTTTGCTGCCTTGATCGAGAATCGAACACAGGAATAGAAATGACGCGTCGATTGGCGAGGCGTCCTTCGTAAAATCATTCATTCCAAAACAAACCATTCACAAAGGAGTCCTCCGATGACGTTGGTATTTCAAAAGGTTCAGACCGAAGGTATCGCACAACTCTCGTACTTAGTGGGCGATGACAGCACAGGAACGGCCGCCGTGATCGATCCACGGCCCAACGTCGAGGTCTATCTCGAACTGAGCCGCGAGTACGGCGTCGCGATCACGCATATTTTCGAGACGCACATTCACGCGGATTTTATGAGCGGTGCACGCGAGCTCGCATCTCGGCTGGGAACGGCAAAGATTTACGCCAGCGGCGAAGGAGATGCAAAGTACGATTTTGACGTAGAAAAGATCAAGGCAGAAGATTCGTTTGAGTTCGGTTCCTTGGTGCTGACGGTGCGTCATACGCCTGGACATACTCCAGAGCATGTGTCTTATGAACTTGCCGAAAAGGATCGTGTTGATTCCCCGTGGGGTGTCCTGACGGGCGACTCATTGTTCGTCGGTTCGGCCGGGCGGCCCGACCTGCTGGGCGAAGAAGAGACCGAAGAGCTGACCAAAAAGCTGTTCTCGACGCTGAGGGATTATTACCTGAAACTGGATGACGGCGTCATCATCTATCCGTGCCATGGTGCGGGATCGGCCTGCGGGGCCGACATCGGTGAGCGGCCGATGAGTACGATTGGGTACGAACGGGAAACCAATGAATTTCTGCAATATGATGACTTTGACAAGTTCAAGAAGTTTATCGAATCAGGTGCGCCGCCCGTGCCTCAGCACTACCCAATCATGAAAAAGGTCAACGCGCGAGGTCCGAAAGTCATTGGTTCGGCTCCTCCTATTCAAGGGCTGCCTGCTGAGCAATTTAAATCGGCTGCGGATAAAGGTGACGCACAACTTGTCGACACGCGGCAGATGCTTGCTTTTGGCGGCGGTCATATTCCGGGCGCAATCAATATCGGTGATCGTCCCGAGATGTCGGTCTGGGCCGGTGACATGCTTTCCTACGACAAGCCAATTTTGTTGGTCGTGGAAGATGAATCGAACCTCGACTGGATCACTTGGCACTTCGCCTATGTCGGGCTGACACGATTCGCGGGCTATCTTGCTGGTGGCATGAAAGCGTGGGAGAACGCAGGTCTGCCAATCGCGAGCCTTCCGCAAATGCCGGTTCAACAACTCGCTGAACAGCAGGATCGTGTGCAGGTGCTCGATGTTCGAACGCCCAGTGAATTCGAGAGCGGTCACCTGCCCAAGGCCAAACACAAGTTCGTCTCGGAGATGCGTGGCGGGGTCAATGGCAACCTGAACATCAACCAGAGTGAACCGGTGGCCGTTTTCTGCGGCAGCGGTTATCGAGCAAGTTTGGCAGCGAGTCTGTTGCAGCGAGGTGGCTATGAGCAGGTTTACAACGTCCCCGGCAGCATGAAGGCATGGAAGAAGGCTGGCTACGACGTGCAAAAGTAATAACAACCGCACCAGAATGCGGATCCAAAGCAACGCGGAGGCCGCAGAGCCTCCGCGAAGAGAATCAGAGGCAATAGCCGTGGCCATCATATGGCTTGGGCAGGATAACACCTAATGCCACCCCATCGTCCGGCGCCCCATCTTTTTGCCACCTATATTGTTGCCTTATTCAGCAGCCAGCGATGGCACTGGTGTTATAACGTCTCCGCTCAGTCGCCATTTTTCGCGACGTCGATTGCACGCCGAACCGCAGGCCGACAAAAAGATGGATGGCAAAAAAATATCAGGGAGT
>NZ_ANOG01000058.1 GCF_000346295.1 Rhodopirellula maiorica SM1
ACTGAGTCAAACGCGACGACGCACCGACCGGATCCTGCTGGCGTCCCTTCATCGCATCCAAAAATCCCTGCTCGGCGGCCGAAAGCGGCGAGATATCCAATTTGGCTTGAACGCTTAACCGCCGGAGCAACCGCTGCAGATCGATCGATTGCCGCAAATGGTTGACCGTTTCATAGCGTGGGTCGTTGGGGAATCGCTTGATAAATTGGTCCATCTCGAGCCGAGCTTCACCGGCATTTTCCGCTTCGGAATGTTCTGCGATGACTTGATACAGCTCGTCTGCGGTAGGTTGCTCGGCCGCCTTGAAGAACAAAATCACACCGGCAATCAGCACCGCGGTCATCAGCGAAATCGAGACTGCTTGCTTCCAATGTTCGGTGGGCGTTTCTGCGGCCGAACGTCCCGAGGTTTGTTGCGATTCGTTGTCCACCGATTGAAAATGGGTGGGCCGGCTGACCGGTTCGGCCGGCGTTTCGGCGACATCGTCGGCGTTGGTGGGCGGGTCCGAGACGACAGTGTTCTGAGAGGCGACAGTGGCAGGATACTGCGGCTTTGCATTTTCGGAAACGAGCGGGTTACCAAGATCGGCGGTCCGGATCTCGTCGCTTGGCGGGCGTTCATTCGACATCGGATTGACGCTCAACCCTGTCGTGTCGTGGCCACCTGCGTCCGTTTTTTCGGTCGATTCGCCAGTCGGTTTGGCCGCCGGTTGATCGCGTCCGGGGACCGCATGCGCGGTCGGCATCGAATGATCCGGCAACGTTTGTTGGCGAAGCAATCCCGCACGCATCGCTTTTAACCGGTTCATCACCGAAAGCGCGGTCGGGGGGCGATCGGCGGGATCTTTTTCCAACAGTTGATGGACGAGCTCACAAAGCGCTTCGGGCAATTCGGAATCAATCAACTCCAGCGGCACCGGCCGATCGCGTCGCAGTGCTTCAATGACCTCGGTGGTCCGCTTGCCTGGAAACGGAGGCCGCCCCGTCAACATCGCGTACAGCACACTGCCCAACGCATACAGATCCGTGCGTACCGAAACCCCGCTGCTGTCCGCCTGCTCAGGAGCCATGTAGTCGGCGGTCCCCAGGATTGATCCCGCCAGCGTCTGTTCGCCAAACCCAAACAGCTTGGCGATCCCAAAATCGACCAATTTGACCTCACCCGAGGTCGACAGAATCAAATTAGCTGGCTTCAAATCGCGGTGAATCACTCCAAAATCGTGGGCGTGTTTCAGCGCTCCACAGATTTCGATGGCGATGTCGATCGCTGCCTGCCAATGGATTCGTTTCTGACGCCGAATCCGTTGCTGCAGCGATTCACCTTCGACCAGCTCCATTGAATAAAACAGTTGTCCATCTTCTTCGCCGTAACCGATTAACCGCACGATGCCTGGATGACGAAGTCGCTTTAGCGTTTCCACTTCGGAATTGAACCGTCGGCGAAAACGAGGCTCGTCCGCCACATGGGTTGCGATCAGTTTGACGGCCACTTTTTCGCCCGAGTGCTCGTGAACGCCGACGTAGACGGCGCCCATTCCCCCCCGCCCCAATGTTTCTCCGACTCGATAGGGCCCAAGGAATTCAGGAGATTTCATTGCGGATGGTTTTAGCGCGAGATTGGAAAATCGAAGGAAACATCACTGCGACAGCGGCATGATTGTACCGGAATCGGCACACGATCCCATCATGACACCCAACGTCACAAGTTTGCAAAAGTGCAATTTAATTGCATCCGCCGAAACACTAAGATCCCCCCATGAACGCAATTCCCCAAACGATCGCAGACGGCAGCCTCGCTAGCAAACCAAGTCGAAATCGCATGCTATTTGCGGGAGCGAGCGTTTTCATGCTGTGGTTGGCCCAGCCCCCCCTCGGTCTGTGGCCCGTGGTGTGGGTGTGTCTGGTCCCAATCTTATCGATCGTTTTCGATAAATCATTGTTAACGCGGCGAGATTACGCGGCAATTTGGCTGGTCTCGTCTTTGTACTGGCTCGTCTCGCTGCAAGGCATCCGGCACGCTCACCCGGCGATGTATGCGTTCCTGCTGGCATTAGCCGGTTATCTAGGCATCTACCTGCCGCTGTTTGTCCTGCTTTGCCGCCGCTGCACGCATTGGAATATTCCGCTGTGGTTGTCGGCCCCCGCAATGTGGGTCGGACTCGAGTGCGTGCGAAATTACATGCTCACTGGCATTTCCGCATTGATGCTCGGTCACACACTTGCCGAAGTTCCGGTGATGATTCAAATCGCCGACCTGTTTGGCACCTACGGGGTTAGTTTTGTCATCGTGTCGGTGAATGTTGCCCTGTTCAGCTTAGCAAGGCATTTCGTTCTGCGAAAATCATTCACGACCGCCGCGACCGAGTCACCCAAAACCGGATCGGTCCGCGGGACGATCACAGCATGTACCATCGCAGTGGTGTGCACCGGAGCCAGTTTCAGTTACGGGCAATTCCGGCTCGGCCAAACTGTTACCGAACCGCTGGCCACCTTCGCCCTCGTCCAGCGTGATGAACAAGTTGAGTACCAACAAGACATCGACC
>NZ_ANOG01000059.1 GCF_000346295.1 Rhodopirellula maiorica SM1
TATAGCCCACCGCTCGTGAAACGTTGATGTCCAGTGGCAGATCTCGAATATCAATGTGTGTGACACCATCGGGAACATTGGCATCAACAAATCGGCGGCTGAGGAATTGGACTGGGATTTTGGGTGGCAACAATCCGCCCGAAGGACCGCTGAGCGCAACCGCCGCGATCGATTTACCGTCTTTCATCCCCTCGCAATGTTTGTCGATCAATTCGCCAAGCGTGGTTCCTGTGGGCACTTCATAAACGCCGGGCTTGTTCAAATCGCCACTGATCGAAAACAGCCGCTTGCCCTTCATCGCCGGACTGGCTCCGGCGGTCAGCGGTCCTTCTTTGATGCCTTGGCTGGCGAACCAGTCGCCGCCGTCTTTCAAAATTGCGGGTGCCCAGGCGAACGTTTCGACGTTGGAAAGCAAAGTCGGCTGATCATACAATCCATTGGTCATCAATTCCGGCGGCCGGTTTCGTGGTTCAGCTCGTTTGTCTTCCATCGCCTCAATCAAGGCGGTTTGCTCGCCACAGATGTAACCGCCTGGACTGGGGAAGACATCGAGTTCAAACGATCGGCTGCTGCCAAAGATGTTGCGACCACAGGCACCGAGTTTAACAGCGCGAGCAATCTCGTCACGACACTTCTCAATCTGCTCGGGGTACTCGTGCCGAATATAGATCCAACCGCGAGTCGCCCCGACCACCAACGCGGCCAAAATCATTCCTTCAATGGTCAGGTAGGGCGCCGCCAGCAGGATCTCGCGATCTTTGAACGTTCCCGGTTCACTTTCGTCGGCATTACAAACGATGAACTTTTCGCCTGTGCTGCCTTCGGCTCGCATCACGTCGCCCCACTTCAAATAGGCTCGGCCGCCGGCGCCACCCATCCCCAACAGCCCTGCGTTTTCAAGAGCCGAAAGCACTTTGTCGGGATCACCGCCACCGGTGATGTACTCACGAACTCGCTCATAGCGGCCGCTGCCGCCATAGATATCCATGTCCCATTTGCCGACCTTCGCCTGAGCAAGTTCCCAATCCGAATTGAATTCGGGTTGCTCGCCTTGCATGAGCGAATCGACGGTCTTCTCGATCGCAGCTTCGCTGCCACAAGCAATCAATTGTTCGTTGATGATCACCGCGGGCGGGCGGTCACAACGCCCCAAACATGACACGCCACACACCTCGACATCGTGGCCATATTTTTTCTCGGCCCACGCCGCCACTCGCTCGGTCATGGGGACCGAGCCATTCAAATGGCAACTCATATCGCGGCAAACGTGAACTTCGACCTTCGGTGGCGGATCGGTGCGAAAGTGCGGAAAGAACGTGACCAGCGCATTGACGCGGTGCATCGGAACGCCCAATTCCTCCGCGACCGATTCCATGTCGGCATGCGTCAGGTAGCCGCCACGTTTCGCTTGACGTTCGTGTAAAGCAGGGATGATCATCTTGATTACTTACTCGGGGTTCGCTTGGCTTTGAGTCGACGCCGACTGCGATTGCAAAATACGCAGAATCGATTGACGAAATTTTTCGGGTTCAAAATCGGCCGGTGAATGAAGCGAGACGTTTTTATTCGGCGTGGCTTCAGCTTGAAATCGCAGCGAATGCTCGAGCTCTTGCAGCGCTACAGGAAGCGGCGTGTCCAAATCACGCAGCAATGCATCCAGTTCCAAGTACTCAATCGCCGCTTGATGCCAATCGACCGGAGGAGGTTGATTTTCAAGTCGCTGCAGCATCGACTCCAGCTCTTGACGTGGATCGATTGTTTCGGCGGAAAGTTGTTCGGCAATGTTGCGATACTTGACCGCCAATGACTGACCGCTGGCGGCAATCTGCTTAGGATCGCTGCGATGGGGCGAAAGCTTTTCGAGTAGTGCCACATTCTCGCGAAGTTCCAATTGGTTCACGCTGTGCCATGAATTCCAAACGGGCAACCCATCGCTGACGTGCAGCGGCGATTTCTTTTTATTTGACGGCGGTACTTGAAAATCACGAATTGACAAACTTTGGTGACATGCAAAGCAGTCATAGTCCGACAGCTCGGGCCACGGTACGGTGGGGTCTTGCAAATGGTCGCTGGCACGCTCGGAGGCCAATTTTGCTGCGGCGGCGAGGTTGATCGCACGCCCCACAGCGCGAAGCCGAACGTGTGAAGCGTTTAGTTCACGATCACGGCGAGAATCCCAATGGGCGGGCAAGTTTGCCAAATAGATCGGCAAATCAAACCGCAGTGCCGGATGCCCCGCCGCAATCAAATCGTGATTCATGTCACGAACCAAACCATCCTCGGTTCGTGATCCGACATGACAACGAACACAGGTTTCTGCTCTGCCGATGATCGAATCCATCTCACGCATCGATTCATCCGTCGTGGCATCCCAATCGGCATGGGTATGCGAAACAAGCCACGATTCGGCGGGCCCGTGACATGATTCACACGTGACGCCGGAAGCCAGAAACTCGGCAGTCAACTTTCCACTTGCCGCAGTGTGGGCAGCAGTTGCGGTCGTATGGCAACTGATACAGCGTTTTCTCAGCACGGCGTCGTAGGCTTCGCGCGAGCCCGATGCTGATCGATCCAACCGGCTGACGATCGCTTGAGAATCACGGTCATACAGCAACCGCCCCGCGTTGGCATGTGGGTCATTGGCAAGCCACGTCGAGAGCGATTGGTTCCATGCTGGACCGCGGCCGATCACGCCACCGTGACATGTCGATGTCGCACACGACGAATTGCCGACAAAGCGTGTCGGTTCATCAGCCACGACGCTGCTGATCGACCCCC
>NZ_ANOG01000060.1 GCF_000346295.1 Rhodopirellula maiorica SM1
GAAGACCGCTGCGGTGGTTGTGCCCTCCGCCACACCCCACGGCGTACTTTTCCAACAACCGCCAACCGGTGCGTTTTGCGGGTGTCGTACAGACGTGAATGGGTCGATGCGATCACTTGTGCATAACGCTGAGTGAGTGTCGCCACTCCGCACATTCGGCTGAGGATATTTAAAATGGTTCGCTCGCAAGTCAACAAGTCGCGTGCGTTGCCGGTCAAACGCGCAATCGGTTGACCAGCGACCAAGTCCGATCCGTCCTCTTGTAAACACGTGACGTCTAACGACGCATCAAATTCGTCGACGATCCAGTGCAGCGTGGCCAATCCCGCGCAAACGCCTTCGCCCCGAGGCACAATTTCGCAGCCGCCCTGGCGATCCGCGTCAATCAAACAAACCGTCGTCCAATCGATTGCATCACGCAAATCTTCGGCGATTGAGAGTCGAACCAGCATTCGCAGATCATTTTCGAGCAAAGCGTCGGCTTCGACGCGGGGATAATCAGTCATCTCAGGTTCGTCCAGGGTTCGATTCGTCAAAAAGAGGAAGCCATCGGAATGCAGCCACCGATATTGCTAATCGATCGATCATACGATCGCACCAACATGGCTCGCTAGCATTGTAACGTTTTTGTGAAAAAGTGGACCCGGCGTCGTGGGGACGCGTTGTTTTCAAACGGGGCGATGGCGGATAATGAGCGAACCGTCACACGCTAAAGCTTAGCGGAAAGAATCGCGGATCGATGAATTCATCCAACCCAACCCCCACGCGGCATTCGCCTCTGTTGCAGCCCTCGGTGCAGTGGACACTGGCGGTGGTGTTGCTGCTTTGTTTTGGGGTGTTGGGCGGACGGATTGTCTCTCAAAGCGGGACGCCCCGATCGGAGCCGCTTCGCGATACGGATGCCAAATTGCTGTGCTTGGATTTGAATACCGCTGCCGAACATGAATTGTCGCTGCTGCCGACGGTCGGCCCGGTGCTGGCCAACCGCATTGTTCAGGATCGACAACAGCGGGGACGATTCGAATCGATTGACGATCTCCGCCGTGTGACGGGAATCGGCCCCAAAACCATTGCCGAGATCGCTGCCTACTGTTGTGTCGACGCCGCTCCCCGGGGAGACGTGATCGCAGCGAATCATCCTTAGATACCATGTTTTGCGGCGTTTCAAAATTGACCTGCTGCACCCGCGTTTGCGTCGCCCGCTCGGCAGTGGAGCGTTTGCCTCCTCGGACGACTTCCAAAGTCAAATTTTGGGGCCTAACAGGAGCCTAATAGAGGCCTAACCAGGGCGCCATCGTCGTTTGGGACGTTCTTCGTTACAGTGAAGCGGTCAACGCATGTCATCATGACCGCCTGTGGAACCATTCATGACGTCCAATACGAAAAAGCTTCCCCGCGCCGAATTTCATCTCAATCAGCCGTTTCCGCCTGCCGGAGACCAACCGCAAGCGATTGCCGAGCTGACTCGCGGGTTCTTAGGTGGTAGATCCGCCCAGACCTTGCTGGGGGCAACCGGGACCGGCAAGACGTTTACGATGGCAAACGTGATTGCCAATTTGGGGCGTCCTGCGCTAATTCTCAGCCACAACAAAACACTGGCCGCGCAGCTGTACGGCGAATTTCGCGAATTCTTTCCCGAGAATGCGGTTCATTATTTCGTCAGCTATTACGACTACTATCAACCCGAAGCCTACATCCCCCAACGCGACGTTTATATCGAAAAGGATTCGTCGATCAACGAAGAGATCGATCGGCTGCGGTTGGCAACGACCAGCTCGTTGGTCAGCCGGCGCGACGTGGTGATTGTTGCGTCGGTCAGCAGTATATATGGTTTGGGGTCGCCCGAGGATTACAAAGAGCTGATCGTATCGCTTCATAAAGGCGAAAAGACGCGGCGTGATCACTTGTTGCTTAAGTTCGTCGACGTGCTCTATGAACGCAATGATGTGGCATTTGAACGTGGCAAGTTTCGCGTCCGCGGCGACAGCATCGAGTTGTGGCCTAGCTACGAAGAGTTCGCTTATCGCATCGAAATGTGGGGCGACGAGATTGAACAGATTTCACTGATCAATCCGGTCTCAGGAGAAACGATCAAAACGGTCGATAGTCTCTATATTTATCCCGCCAAACATTTTGTGATGCCTGAGAATCGTATTCAAAATGCGATTCGTTCGATCCGAGAAGAACTGACGCAACAAGTGGAACTGTTTCAACAGCGAGGTAAATTGCTCGAGGCTCAGCGGATCTCGGCGCGCACGCGATTTGATCTGGAAATGCTCAGCGAAGTCGGTCACTGTCCGGGGATCGAAAACTACAGTCGTCCGTTGTCGGGGAAGCCGCCGGGTGCGACCCCCGATACGTTGTACGACTTTTTTCCCGACGACTTCATTACTTTTGTCGACGAGTCGCATGTGACGGTCTCGCAGGTCCGAGCAATGTACGCCGGGGACCGCAGCCGAAAAACGACCCTCGTCGAACACGGGTTCCGCTTGCCGAGCGCGCTGGATAACCGACCGCTAAAGTTCGAAGAGTGGGAAGAACGAACCGGGCAAATTTGTTTCGTCAGCGCCACGCCGGCTGAGTACGAATTGAACCGCACCGGTGGCGAAGTGGTTGAACAGATCATCCGGCCCACCGGTTTGCTTGACCCCGTCGTCGAGGTGATTCCGGCGCGAGGCCAAGTGAATCATTTGCTAAATGAGATCCGCATCCGCGCGGAAAAGAACGAGCGGGTTCTGGTGACCGCGTTGACAAAGCGATTAGCCGAAGATCTTTCGACGTTCTTTCAAGAACAAAACGTGCGTTGTCGTTGGTTGCACAGCGAACTCAATGCGTTTGAACGCGTTGACTTGCTGCAAGAACTTCGCACCGGTCGCTTCGATTGTTTGGTCGGGGTCAACCTTTTGCGAGAGGGACTCGATTTGCCCGAAGTCTCACTGGTGGCCATCCTGGACGCTGATAAAGAGGGCTTTCTGCGTAGCGAAACCAGTTTGATTCAAACGATCGGCCGAGCCGCTCGGAATGCGAACTCGAAGGTCATTCTGTACGCCGACAAAGTGACTGCATCGATGCAAATGGCGATCGAAGAGACGAGTCGTCGACGCAAGATTCAAGAAGACTACAACACCAAACACGGAATCGTTCCCCAGACCATTTTGAAGTCCATTCGCACGGGAATTGATTCCGATGCAGCCAAACGCAAGAAAGAGTCGGCGTTGGCCAAAAGCGAAGCCGAAACCGTTTACATCACGTTGGAGTACGTCGAGGCACTCGAGCGAGAGATGTTGTCGGCCGCCGAGGATCTCGAGTTCGAGCGGGCGGCATCGCTGCGTGACCGCGTGCTTCAATTGAAAGAGAACATCGGCAAACCGATCTCGGAAGTCGAGTTTACAAGCAAGAACGAGGCAACCGGAATCCAAAAGAAACGTCGCAAAGGCGTCAAGGGCGCCGGCCGCAAAAACGTACCTCGCCCCAATCGTGGGTAAACGCTTTGCCGGCACTCATATCCCGGAGCGAGGGTGACACGCGAAAACTCGCCTTACCTTTCCTCGCCGCCTTGCCGATATTGTTTTGGCGTGACGCCGACGTGTTGCTTGAAAATGCGGCATAAATTGTGGGGCGTTTCGAATCCGGTGGCTTGAGCGATCGTCTTGACGTTCTTGTCGGTGCGCAACAGCATCTTTTTCGCTCGCGTCAATCGGATATGACGCAGTTCTTCGGCCGGAGCCCGGATGAAATGTTCGCGGAACGCTTTCTCCAAACCGCTGCGTGACATCCCGACATGTTTGAAAACGTCGTTCATGCTGATCGCTTCGTTCGCGTGGTCGTACAGATAGCGTAGCGCTGCGACCACTTTGGGGTGATCGACCGCAAGACTATCGGTAGTGCGTCGCTCAATCACTCCGGTGGGGCGAATATAGATCGGGTCCGCTGGCGCGGTTTGATCGCAAAGCAATCGATCCAGTAACGCCGCGCCTTCGTATCCAACAAGTTCCCAATTGACCTCGATACTCGAAAGCGGCACCCGCAAAAAGTCGCAGATCAGTTCGGTGTTATCGACCCCCAAGATGGCAACTTCATCTGGTATCGAAAGCTCGGCTCGCGAACAAGCATCCACTACTTCGACCGCTTCGACATCGCGTGAAGCGAACACTGCAAGCGGTTTGGGCAACTGAGCCAGTCGCCGTTTCAACCAACGATGTCGTTGCTCGACGGTATCGTTTCGCTCGCCCTGTTCGTGTTTCCAGCTCAACATGATCAAATCGTGCCCCGCTTCGTTGATCTTTTGTTGAAAGGCTTCACGACGACGTCGGCTGACATTGAGCCCCTTGCGATGGAAAAAGGCAAAATTGCGGTAGCCTCGCTCCAGAAAATGTTCCGCCGCCATTCGCCCGATCGCAACATTGTCGGGGGTCACCCGCGGAAGCTTGATTGCAGGTCGACTTTCCGCCAGGTCAACAATCGGGACATCCAAGCGGCGAAGTCGTTTCCAAATGTCCTGACGTGTCCCCAATAACGTTAGAACCCCATCCCCGTTCCAGTGACTCGGAACTGGATCGTCAAAGTCAGCCGAGATATTCCAGCCGTGGTCTCGAGCAAAGCGGGCGACGCCTTGATGAATTTGGGGGTAGTACCAACTGAGCGCCAGCAAGATGTTGCGTCCGCCCGAGGTCTCGTATCGAGAGGCAACAAGAGGCGTCGGTTTCGATGGCATGGGTGGCATCATGGAAATACGTGTTAGGTGCATGGGGCCCCCTAGTTTAGCTGCGATTCCCTTCTTCACTCACGCGGCGGAGCCGCTTCGCTTGGCCGGTTTAAACGGCAAACCTACGTAAAACGGCTTTTTAGGGTAGCGAAAATGCCAATGTTATTAGCGAAAGTGACAATTGCAACCACACGGTGTTGGTTTAGACTCGGTCACGCTGGAATACCTTCCGAGCTTATTTCTTCCCCCCGAGTTGCCTTCTAAACCCGCTGGCTGCATTGCCAAGAGGTTCGTGGGTCCCGCCGTCCTGCCATCAAGATCGAGTTTGACAATGAAACAAGTCTTTCTTTTTTCCCTGCTGTTGTTCGCGATGATTTGCGGGTGTGGTGAATCTGGACCTCGTGTGATCGAGCGACCTGAGATGACCCCCGAAGAAGCCGCGGCGGTAGAAGCCGAGTATGAGCGTTCGATGACCACCGATGCCTGAAGATTCTCGCTACGGAATCTGATTGCTCCCGGTCACCACCCAAACGTAATTGGAAAGCGTGAGCAATGGGTGATGATCGATTTCTCTTTTCTCCCACCATCATTTTTTTCCTACCATTATCATTTTTTTCACCAAGGAGATCATCAATGGTCCATTCATCTTACCGCCGCAATGCCGGTTTCACGTTAGTGGAATTGCTCGTGGTCATTGCGATCATTGGGGTACTTGTGGGGCTTTTGCTACCTGCGGTCCAAGCGGCACGCGAGGCGGCCCGACGAATGAGTTGTAGCAACAACTTCAAGCAAATTGGTTTGGGCCTACACAACTATCATGCCGCCTACAACCAATTGCCAATGAATCTCGGGGGCACTGCCCAGCTTTCCGGAACGATCAATAACGGCAAGTCAAACCGATTGTTTTTGAGTTATTTGGTTGGGACGCTTCCCTTTGTAGAGCAGCAAGCACTCTGGGAGGCGGTATCCAATGGCGTTGACGCTTCAGGGCATAAATACGTGCCGATGGGACCGACGCCATGGACCAGCTTTGATCCTTGGTATACCGATATTCCGTCGTTTCGATGTCCTAGCGACCCCGGCATCGGGCTTCCCGCACTGGGACGTACGAACTACGCCGCCTGTGTCGGAGACCATGCTCGTTTGTCTAATTCAGGTGGCAAAAATCAATTCGGGTTCTACCAAGCTGCAGACGATGACAATGCCGAAGTTGCCGGGACGTCAAAATCCAATGACTCCACGGTCGCTTCGCGTGCCCGCAGCACCAACCGTGGCGTGTTCTGGTCACGTCATGTCACACGTTTCCGCGATATCTTGGACGGTACGGCCAATACGATCATGGCAGGTGAAATCTGTACGTCGATGGGAACCAAAGAAGTCAATTCGGACAACGCGTACTACACCAACGATGCGCTGGTGAGCGATACCGCGATGGAACTGCAAAAGTGTCTTGATCGCATCGATCCCAATCGTCCCCAATTTCTACGCAGCAGCGTGGATACCCGAAACGGAACTTCCGAATCACGTGGCTACCGCTGGGCTGCGGGACTGTTGCAATACAGCGCCTTTCAAACGATTCTTCCGCCCAACAAACCGAGTTGTTTTCGCGGGCGAGACGTATCCCAAGGTGTTTCCACTGCGGGCAGTCGTCATCAAGGCGGAGTCCATGTGTTGATGGCAGACGGTGCGATCAAGTTCATCACCGACAGCATCGAAGCCGGGAATATCAATGGGACGCCGCAAAACGGAAATCAAAGCCCCTACGGTTTGTGGGGCGCCCTGGGAACACGTGCGATGAAGGAAGTCGTCGATTTGGATCTATAAATCCAATCGTGTCCGGCTTGTTGCCGTTGCCACGTCAAAAATGTTAGATCGTGCGGGGGACTCGCACGATCAATCTGCTCAAAAACCGATGCCAGTAATTTGCCACCAAGATGAACAGCCGCCAGCTCCGCCAATCCCTGCACGCCGGAACCCCCGTGTTTGGTACGTTGATCGTATCCACGTCGCCACGATGGCCAGACGCCATCGGCAACAGCGAATTGGATTTCGTTTTTATTGATACAGAACACATCGCAATCGACCGAGCTGAACTCAGTTGGATGTGTCAAACCTATGATGCGATTGGGCTCCCCCCGTTGGTTCGGATCCCGTCGCCCGATCCGTATGCCGCCACCATGGTGATCGATGGAGGGGCCGCCGGCGTGGTGGCGCCTTATGTTGAATCAGCCGACCAAGTTCGCCAATTGCGTGGGGCTGTCAAGTTGCGCCCCATCAAAGGGGCCAAGCTTGACCAAATGCTTGCTGGTGACACGGTCGAAGCGGAGCTGGAGCGTTATATCGAGGAAACCGCCGATTCGCGATTGTTGGTGATCAATATCGAGAGCGTCGCGGGCATCGAAGCCTTGGATGACATCCTCGCCGTGCCCGGGATCGATGCGTTGCTGGTTGGGCCACACGATTTGTCGTGTAATCTCGGGTTGCCCGAACAGTACGATCACCCCGAGTTCGTTTCCGCGTGTGAAACCATCTTCTTAAAAGCAAGAGCCGCTGGTGTAGGCGCCGGGATTCATTTTTGGGGGGATGTTGAGCAACAGCTTCGATTTCTAGAGCTGGGAGCGAACATGTTGATCCACAGCGGCGACATCTCGCTCTTTCAAAAACACTTGCGTCTCGAAGTCGCGGCGATCAAACAAGCCATCGGGCTTTCCGCTGCTGAAGCGACCGAAGATCAAGTTCAGATTTAAACCAATCGTCATCGCAGGTCCGTTGTGATTCGGAAACGATTGGAATTCCCCTCCCCTTCCCATTTTTGTCGGTTGAAAGATTGATCTCGATGCGTTTGATTTGGTTTGCCGTTGTGCTGTGTAGTTGGATGTTCGTAGGTGGCGAACATTTGCTTGGACAAGACTTGACGATCACTCGAGGCATCGTTGCCGAAGGCGATGCCCAATGGGATTGGACGCAAGCGAGAACCGGCGTGGTGTCGGGGGAGGATGGTTTTGCGCTAACCACGATGTCACGAACGTCCAAGGTCGGGGCGCATGGATACCATGACCTCTATTTCACCACCACCCGAGATCACGGCCGGACTTGGAACTCGCCGCGAGTCCTGCCGACATTGAAACGAACGCGTCAAGTAAATGGTTACGAGGTGGTCGCCGGCGACGTGTGGCCGAATTGGCATACGGCGACAAAACGGCTGTTGCTAACAGGCAAAACATTCAACTTTGCCGGTGGAACCAAAGAGAACTACTTGAAAGAAAAAGTGTTCTATGCCGTCATCGATCCAGCGACGCTACAGTCCAGTCCCTTACGCACGGTTGCGATGCCCGATCGGGACCACGAAGGCAAACCAATCATTGCGCCCAATGCGGGATGCCATCAGTTGGTGATGTTGTCCAATGGCGATATTTTATTGCCAATCCGCTATCAGAAAAGCCAATATCCGCGGCGTTACACCACGATCGTGGCACGTTGTCGATTTGATGGTGAAACGTTGACCTACGTTGAGCACGGTTCCGAACACACGTTATCAACCAACCGCGGTTTGTATGAACCCTCGGTAACTCAATTTAGTGACGAATTCTTTCTCACGATGCGAGCGGATGATGGCGCGTATGTGGCAAAAGGCCGAGATGGAATCCATTTTTCTGAGGCGATCGCATGGACGTTCGACGATGGTAAACCGCTGGGCAGCTACAACACGCAGCAGCACTGGGTCACCGTGGGCGGGAAACTCTATCTCCTCTACACGCGGCGAGGTGCGGACAACGATCACATCATGCGGCATCGTGCACCGCTGTTTATCGCGGAAGTCGATCCGCAGCGTTTGACGGTGCTGCGTGCAACCGAGCAGGTTCTTGTGCCTGAGGATCATGCGACCCTCGGCAACTCAGGCGTGTGCCAAATCAACCAAGACGAAGCCTGGGTTACGGTTGCCGAAGGTCTGGTCAGCCACGGGCAGCGAAAAGGAGAGAACAACCGAGTCCATTTGATCAGGATCCAGGCGGACTAGCTAGCTTTGGTTAGCGTACCACGAATTGCGATTCGTCGAGACCGAACCACGCAATGATGACATGCGGGTCTAGTGTATAGACCGATGCGTTAGTTCGGTCGCTTTCATGTTCATTAGCCATTAAAATCGACTGGCCACTCTCCGCAATTCGTATCGTCGACTCCTCGGCCGATGCCGATTTGCATCGAGTTACCCGCCGCCACTTCGAACCTCGGGTAATACGGTTGCGACGAGGCTCCGACGTGCCGTTGGTCTAGTAAGTGATTTTTCCCGTGAGACTTCGTGAGGCGTACAGTGAATTTTGCATTGAGTCGTGTAGTGTTTTTGGCTTGTCTGGTTTCATGGGCAGCGACGTCGTCAGGCGAGGAACCCAAGCGTTTGCCGACCATCGATCTTTCAGCGGAAGCCGAGCGTCAACTCGTGATCGCCGAAGGAACACCGCAAACGTACCAAGGACATCCCACGACGTTGAAATTGCCCGGTAGCGACACCATGTTCTGCGTGTGGTGTATCAATCATGGCGGTGCGGCGGGACCGATGGCGCGAAGTGACGATGGTGGACGAAGTTGGGTGCGTTTAGATGCATCCTTGCCGCCTGGGTTTTCGACCCATCAAAATTGTCCCAGTATTTATCGGATGGTCGATCCGCAAGGAGTTGCTCGACTGTGGGTATTCTCGGCGGCACTGGGAAAACGAGGCGGCCCCGGAATGCCGAGCATCATGAGCGAAGACGAAGGCAAGACGTGGAAAGAAATGCCACCGCTCGGCTTTCCCTGTGTGATGACGTTTAGCAGCGTCATGCGTCTGGACGATGGACGCTACCTCGGACTCTATCACAAAGGCCCCGGTGGAAAAGACCGAACGCCACTGAACGTGTTGCAGTCGATCACGTCTGATGGTGGGTTGACTTGGTCAGAGCCCCAAGTGGTCGCAGCGGTGGATGGCAAAAACCCGTGCGAACCGTTCGTGCTGCGATCGCCCGATGGGAAAGAGTTGTGTTGTTTGATGCGAGAAAACACTCACACCGGTCACAGTTTAATGATGTTTTCTCGTGATGAGGGTGAAACGTGGAGCGAGCCCGTCGATACCGCTTGGGGGTTGACCGGGGATCGCCACATGGGCATCCAAGCCCCCGATGGACGCTGGGTCATCGCGTTTCGAGACCAAGCACCCAACAGCAAAACCAAGGGACACTTCGTCGCTTGGGTGGGCACCTACGAAGACATTCGGCAAGGGCGTCCCGGTCAATATCGGATCAAACTACTGCACAATCATGCCGCTAATGTTTTTGATTGTGGTTATCCGGGGCTTGAGCGTTTGAGCGACGGTACTCTCTACGCAACGACCTACATCAAGTATCGCCCAGGTCCTGAGAAACACTCCGTTGTCAGCACGCGTTTTAAGTTGTCAGAAATTGACAAACGTGTGGATTTGCAATAATTCGTCGAACCCCTAGTTGGCGTATTGCAGCCGTGGATCGTCCAAGCCGAGCCGTTTCATTTTTTTGTAGAGCGTCGTGCGGTTGATGTCCAACGCATCTGCCGTAGCGGCTCGATTCCAATGGTGTGAACGAAGCGACTGCAGAATAATTTCTCGCTCCGGAGCTTCGAGGGCTTCACGAAGCGTTTTGCCATCGACCTGTCCAATCGTGTGGTTGACGCGGTTGGTGGGATTGGTCGCGGGGCTGGCAAAGACCACATCGGACGTACGACCGGTTACTTCTGGTGGCAGATCCTCTACCGTCAATACCGGTCCTCGACCGAGTAAGACGGCGCGTTCGACGATGTTTTCCAGTTGACGAACGTTCCCCGGCCAGCTGTAGCTTTGCAGCGCTGTAATCGCCTCGCGGTCAAATCCTTCGATCTCTCGACCACATGATTCGGCTGCTTCGGTGAGGAAATGGTCCACCAGCAATGTGACATCGCCGGGACGTTCACGTAGCGGTGGCAAAACAATGTTCACCACATTGATTCGGTAGTACAAATCTTGCCGGAACGCACCACTTGTGACCGCGCCGGTCAGATCTTCGTTGGTTGCCAGAATCACCCGAGCGTCGACGGAATGCGTTTCATTGCCCCCAAGAGGCTCGAATTTAAATTCTTGCAAGACACGCAACAGCTTGACTTGCATCGCTGGGGTTGCGGTCGCGATTTCGTCTAGGAACAGCGTGCCGCCGTCCGCCATGTCGAATTTTCCAGGCTTGTCATGGTTGGCGCCGGTGAAAGCCCCCGAAACGTGACCGAACAATTCACTTTCGAGCAGCGTGTCTGGCAATGCCCCACAGGCAACTTCGACGAAGGGTCCGTTTCGACGGGAACTACGAGCATGAATTGCCCGAGCAATCATGCTTTTACCGGTGCCATTTTCGCCAGTGATCAACACCGACGCGCGGGCATCCGCGACGCTGTCGATGACATCAAATACCTTTAGCATTCGATAATCGTGACTAAGGATGTTCTCCATCCCGCTGCGGCGATCCAATTGCAATCGCAGCGTCTCGTTCTCTTGAGCAATCTTTCGCTGTTCGACCGCGCGTTCGATGGCCAACGTCAATTCGTCGTCGATCAATGGCTTGGTCAATAGATCAAACGCCCCTGCGCGGACCGCTTGAACGGCGGTGTCCGGGGTCGCATAGCCGGTGATCACCAGCACCGAGGTGTCCGGATGCTGTTTTTTGGTGTAACCGATCAAATCGAATCCGTCATCGGCACCGAGACGAAGGTCCGTGATCAACAAATCATAGTTTTGTTTCTTTAAAGCCGCTTTCGCTGCTGCCAACGTTCCCACCGTCTCTATATAGTAGGACATCTCTCGCAACCACTGAGCCATGGAATCGGCGAGATGTTGGTCGTCGTCGACTAACAGGATCGATGCAGATGCACTCATGATGTTTTGTAGATCGAAAGGGCGTGAGACGGAATTTGCTTACAGTAGGCCGCCATGGTGGGCTAGAACCACCAGCGGTGGGCTCGCCATCGCCGGTGATGCGGAGCGACAGAGGTATCTAGGTCACCATTAAGTTCCGGTCAAATAAGTGCGAATACGCCCACCTAAAGGCATACGGCAATCCGAAACCCCACCTTTGGCACGGTTTTTCGCTCCGTTATGACTGTAAGTGCTGTTTTATCAATGCTTTAGCGAATAAAGTGGGCTAGTGTTGAGTGCACAAACAGTGAACAATCGTCGACATCACAAGTTCAACAGCACGTTTATCATCATCGTTTTTTGGAAGCAAGCATGTCCCCACAACTATTGGTTGTCGACGATCACGAAGCCGCACGTTTTGGTCTGAAATGCATGTTTAATGGGACTTCCATGCAGGTCGCGATGTCGACAGGCACTTCGGAAGAGGCGTTGAAATTCATGGCAGAGCAGCCC
>NZ_ANOG01000061.1 GCF_000346295.1 Rhodopirellula maiorica SM1
GAATGGCACGGGCTTAAGGATAGAAACACTAGATGTAGTGGCGTGGGGATTTTGCTAGCTCTGCCGGTAGTAGCAGCAAATGACGACCAGCATTCGGCGTACCGATTATGAGTTGAAATCACAGCGAGCTTCCGTTGGAATGGTGTTATCAAATCATCCGCCCCAAAGGAGAGCTCGCCGTGAATACTCAGTCTAACGATTCTGATTTTGTAATTCAAAGCCAACTTCAGCGAGCTTCCTCGCTGGTCCTCGATCTGTTGTTGCCACATAAAATAACTGCACAGATTTGCGACGAATTGAAGTACAAACATCGCGACCGAATTTACACTCCCATGATCACAGTCTGGTTATTTATCTCCCAGGTGCTCTCAGCAGATCACAGTTGCCAACAGGCTATTGCAAGATTCAACTCCTGGCGTGTAGCCAAAGGCTTAGCTCGAGTCAGCACGGAGACAACCTCTTATTGCAAAGCACGCAGCAGGCTTCCCGAGCAACTCTTTGAACGATTGCTGGATTGGACTTCTCAGCGATGCGAAGAAGCAACGAATCAGGCTTGGCTGTTTAAGGGACGGATTGTCGAAATGGTTGACGGTTGGACCGTGACGATGGCGGACAGCGCTAAGAATCAAGAAGCGTACCCACAGATGAAAAGCCAGAAGCCTGGATGCGGTTTTCCCATCGCAAGAATGATTGGCTTGTTTTCACTGGCAACCGGTGCGATCCAGTTCAATGCATTGGCTCCTTACCAGGGAAAGCAAACTGGTGAGACTTCGCTACTGAGGACGATTTTACACCGTATATTGCCAGGCCGCATCCTCTTGGCGGATCGCTACTATGCAAGTTTCTGGGTGTTGGCGATGGGAGAAGTGCGTGGTATCGATCTCGTCGCTCGCGCGCATCATCTTCGAAAAATTGACTTTCGAAAGGGGCTGAAACTTGGTTACCTAGATCAGCTAGTCGTTTACGGCAAGCCTTCGCGCCCGAGCTGGATGACGCGGGAAGAATATGACCAGATCCCCGACATGATCCTCGTCCGTCACCTCAAGTATAAGGTCCATCAAAAGGGCTTTCGAACCAGAGAGATCATCCTGGCGACGACCTTGCTAGATCCAGAACAGTACTCAGCGGAAGAACTTGCCGAACTCTATAGAAGAAGATGGCAGGTTGAACTCCACATCCGCAGTTTGAAGACACAGATGCAAATGGAACACCTCCGCTGCAAGAGCCCTCAAATGGTGCGTAAAGAAATTCATTGTCATATGATCGGCTTCAATTTAGTTCGTGCAGCAATGCTCGCTTCCGCGTTGAAGTTTAATCTGTGCCCAGCGAATATAAGTTTTACGGGTACGATGCAGGCGTTGGAAGAATTTGCGGCCTGCTTGCGTCTTCGTTCTGGGCGGACCGCACAGCAGTGGGATAACCTGCTTGAGAGCATCGCGGAGCTAGCGGTTGGCGACCGACCAGGGCGTCAAGAAAAACGCGAACTCAAACGCAGGCATAAAAACTACAAACTAATGAAGACACCCCGAGACCCGAACCGAAACCGTTACGCCACAGCAGCTTAGGACTAAGCCCGTGCCATTCGT
>NZ_ANOG01000062.1 GCF_000346295.1 Rhodopirellula maiorica SM1
CCGCAGACTGGTCTTGCTTTTCTTAATGTTCTTGCCCAACCCATATTTCTGCCCGGCGCCTTAGCGGCGTAGAATGGAAACGCCGGAAACATGATTCGAGTGAGCGGCGTCGTAGTATTGCTGGTGACAACGTTGGTTACTGATTTGGGCAGGAAAATGAAGGGGCAGGGAGATGGCATACCGCACTTGGTTCTGCTCCCTAACATATTTTTGCCCTCCATGTTTTTGCCGGCCTGCGGTACGGCGTTCAGCTCGTAACATAAATACTGACGATCTGGAAAACTGTACCGACGACTAACGAGGGGCATTTCACCGCGGCGTTGTATTCGCCGAGTCCTCCACCACCCGTGAGGCCAAGGGAGAGTCCTACCGCAATCCCGCAGACGATTATCAGGAGGAGCATGAGGAACCACACTCCTCAACTTGGTTCCACGGCATCTTGGCCAGCATCAGCCCCATGCCGCAGGTATCGGTCAGCCCCGCAAAGACTAGCCCGGCACCGACAAATGCCGAGAGCCCCAAGAAGCTGGGATGGACAAGCCAGCCGAGTACCACTCCTAACATCACCAGCAGCCCAGCAGCAATTCGCACCTGCCGTTCAAGCGAAATTACTTTTTGGCCTCGCACTACTGGCAGCCCCGCCCGCTCCCATGCCAACGTACCTCCTTCAATGCTCAAAACATTGTCGACGCCGGCCGCCTGGAACTTCTCATAGGCTTTCGCTGCCCGACTTCCCGAACGACAAATGACGTATAACGGCTCCCCATTGCCGGCCGATGCGAACGCTCGCGGATCGAGTGTGTCGAGCGGCATTAATCTTGCCCCTTCGACGTGGATCTCGGCGTACTCCACAGGTGTCCGCACGTCGATCAATTCGACGACCTTACCTGCCTCACGGTGCCGCTGGAGTTCCTGCGGGCTAATGGTCTTGACGTTCATCAATTCACTTTTTCTCTCTTTGGTGCCCGTGTACTTGGTGCCCGTGTACGCCGGAGCGTTTTCGACAGAGTACTCTGTTCTTCCTGTAAATGGCGAGTCGCGCCGCCATAGCCGCTCGACAACACTAGGTATTAAGTTTGGGGCGGAAACGAAACGTCGCCACTCTATTACTCCATCGGTATGCTTGATTGTTTCCGGTGCCTCGCGCGAAGTCAATTCTCGTTGATCTTGAGGGGCATCCAACATGAAAGCAAAGGAGGCGATTGAGGTCGGCTTCGACTAATTTAAGGCTAACGCAGGCGGCGTCAGTACCTCGGTGGCACGCATGAGTCGCAACCGTCGAGTTGCCATCGCGAACCAACTTGCAAAGACTGGGCGTCATCGTCACCAACTAGCGAAAAACGTTTGCAACGCGTTCTTACGGTCGGCTAAAATCCATTCAGCAATCATTCAGTGTTTAATTGCGTGACACATGGCAACTTGGCGTACGGTTACTCTCGCCGGCAACAAATGTGAGCGCACTTCTGCCGCGAATTCAGTCTGAAAAGGTTGGGAATCATGCGTAACTTGGTCGCTGCCATTGCTTCACTTCTCGTTGCTGGAATCTGCTTGGGGCAGGGGCTCAAACCGATACCAGACAACGAATACAATGCCCTGCCACGCTATGCACCCACGGAAACGAGCGAGATCGTAACTCGTACGGTCAACGGCCAGGAGGTGAGTGAAGTTCGAATTGTCGACGGCCCACTACCGCCATTACCTCCTGCGGTCGACCTAACACCATTTGCACCGGCCCCCGGCTACCAAACGTTCGAAGATTGCACTGCTTGGGCGACTGCTTACTGCTGCCTGTCGACGCAAAACGCAAGCTTACGAGGGATCAATCGTCCGAGCGAATCGGTAGACTTATTCAGCCCGCGATTCGTCTACTCACAAATCAACGGCGGCAGCGACAGCGGGTCCTACATTTTCCGCCCCAACATGGGGCCTGACGATTCGGCTGTCGGCTTGTTTCAGACGAGAGGATGTAGCTCAAATCTTTTGACTCCCTATATTCCTAAATCGCAGAACAGCACGGGATGGGCAACTTTGCCGAACAACAACTCGTTCGTCGAAGCAGCGAATTACCCTCTCTTTCAACACACGAAATGCGAGACCGTCGACGACATTCGATACGCGTTGGTATTTGGTATTCCGGTTGTCATTGCAGCCTATACTGAGCCATCGTTTGACTCCTTCAGCGGACCAGGAATTTACACATGGGGTGGGATTAAGCAGGGTCGCCATGCCATGTGCATCATCGGCTATGATAACGTCAGGCAGGCGTTTCGCGTACAGAACTCCTGGGGGCAAAACTGGGGTGATCAGGGGCGATTTTGGGTCGGGTACAATGCGTTCACAAAGCTGAATACGCCGCAGCGTAATGACGGCTGGTGCTATGAGGCCCATGCGATCATCCTTAGCTTTCATAAGGGTACCCAGCTCCGAAGTACAACGAACCCAACCGTCTCGTACTATTTTACACCGGATGGCGGAGTACTACGCAAAAGCGACGGTGTGAGGATCGCAGCTCCAGGGCAATTCCGCGCAGTCGAGTCGACCGGTTATTATCTTTACGGTCTCACGAACAATGGCGATGTTCAATACTTTCACGGAAACCACTGGGATGAGATCACGTCAGCGACATTTCCTCAGGGCCTCAGTGGTGGTAAGGCAAAAATGATGGCAGCATCCGGCAGGTTTCTGTACATCATCACCAAAGCGGGCAATATCTGTGGACGAGTACCGGGAAACCAAAGCAGTAGTGGCTTTCCCTATTGGGAAAAGATCAACTTACCCAACGGAAACCCGCCGATCGACATTCGCTTTCGAAATGGCGACATCTATGTCGAAGCCGATGACGGAAGCCTCTACAAACGAATTGCCGGAAGCGGATGGGATTTGCAGAACTGACTGTCAGCCTTGGCTTCGGAAAAAGGCAAAAACATGAAGGGCAAACCGATGGGACGCCGCGGAGCAATGAGTCAATAGAGACGCAGCGTTATGTTTTCGAGGTTAGAGCTTGATCCAGCCTATTCGGATCGGCTCCAGAAGCTCGACCAAATGCCCCATTGCTGTTCCGTGAAGATATTTCTCAACTTCTTTTGTCGTTCCGCGTAAAATTTGTCTCTCACATCTCGCTGCGATTCTCCGTCGAGTGTTTGGAACTTGGCCTCTTTCGTCCTTATGCACTGGGAAGGGGCTGCCGTGGGGGATGCACCAGAGCCCACACGAGGCGAGCAATGCGAAAACCGAAACTTGAGTCCAACGAATCTCCTGAACAACGGTTAGCTGGCCTCGCAATCGGTAACAACTATGCGTCCGTAATGTTCTTCACGTGTTCATCAACTCGGTCACTGGTTATGGACGCGATCGTAAACACGAATTGCATGTCGTCAAAGTTCTCCTCAACAGACAACGCCTCGAGTGAAAAAATCGAGTGGGCCACGTTGTGCCGCACCTGCACAATGTGATCCAGTCGCGTGCAGACTTTGTCCGACGGTAGTTCCTCGGTGGTCCACGCATCGGATATTTTATTGATGCCCGTCGCGACTCTGAAAAGCGCGTCCGTGTTCTTGACGTTTGGTGTGTTGAATGGATATCCACCTCGAATATCAAATCCTGCCCGCCGCAGTTGTTTTCGTCGTTTACGCTCGTCTTTATCGCTGAGATCAGGCAACAGCGGGTCCAATGTCTGGAACGCATTTAAGGCCGTCCCCTGCAGAAACTGCTGCCAGCCGGCGACGAGCAAAACGACATAACAACCGACCAACAGCCCTTGCTTTTGTGGAAGATGACGGACTTGTTTCAATTCGAGGTCTTTCACAGCCGGCTGAAGTGGATCGTTCTCGCTCTCTCTCAATTGCAGTGTCTTGAGTTTGTTCACCATCCGCTGAAGTGATTCGAGATCTTCGACGGCCTGCTGAAGCTGAGCAATGTTCGCCATGCGTTGGCTGAAGGTTTTCAATGGGCTCTTTTGCAAACTGATAATTGGCATTTGCTGCCCCCTCAAATGACGGCACTTCAGGAAAATTATCGCAATTGCTACTTTGCCGACTCGACGCGACGGGCCATCCAAGCGAAGGTGCGATTGAAGGACTTCACGCCTGCTGTCCCGATTAACGTGTTCTCGTCAAGGGACCGCCCTTCGTAAAGAACGCCGCCCTTGTTGAAGCTGATCAGGATCTTGCCGGCCGCAGGTGAATTCCAGCGAGAGTCATCTCTGGCGAACGGTTTCGTCAAGGTGCTCGTCTTCTGCGATTCGACCGTGTAGTCGTCATGGAACGTTCTCGGCAGGTTCATGTATCCGCAATGCGCGCCAGGTTAGCGAGGCTCCTCCGAGATCCCGGCCTGTACCGACCATCCGGTTTTTGGCGGCCAGAGTCCCCTCATAGCGAGCTCGTCCATCCGAGAGTGTGAAAACGAAGGTTTCTTTACCGGGCGACGTCCATGACGATCCACGATGCCAACTCGTCCGACGCGCGGAAACGGTATAGTCGCTGTTGATTGTGAGATCGGACAGCCGCGGTTCATCCGGTTCGCTTAACCATGCCAACAACACGCGGCGTCCGCGCAAGCCATAAATGTAGGGGTTGCGGCGGAGCGCTTCGGTGTACTGTTCGAACGCCGCTTCTCGCTGCTCCTGCGCTTGCAACAGAGCGCCCCGGGCGGCGAAGACGTAGGCTGATTCCGAGTCCGCTCGGTTGGCCGCGTCAATCTTCAGCTTGGCCGTCTTGTAGTCGCCCGCTTCAATGAATGCCATCGCGATGTGACAGTGAAGCATGGCGCTGTTGGGAAACTCATCAGAGAGTTCGTTGTAGATCTTCCAGGCCTCACCCTGTCGATTGAAGTAGCGATACGCCTCGGTCTGCAATAGTCTTTCCAGCGGCGTGTTTGCTTTTAAGACTAACCGCGCGGCCATGCGTCGACTGAACTCGCCACTTGCCTTCGCGTAATGCTTGTACCAATCCTTGCTGGCTGTCGCGACCAGCGCTTCCGCTTCGGCGGCAGGATCTGCGGCGTCAATTGTGGCGGCACGGCCAAACAGCAATCCGAAAAACAACGCAGGAATGAGAAGAATTTGGGAGCGCATGGCGTGAACCTCACCAAATTGATCATGTCGGTTGACGAGACGTAGCCTAATTGTAGCACGTCCGTATTCCATGCCGCCATCAGCCGTTTGCTGAAACCGACAGCAGGCCGGGGCAAAGCACGCGCCTTCGCCGGTACCAGCGTGCATGAAAAAGTGTGCCGCTATCCTCCGCCTTTTCTCCCGTTTTTTCGCGGTCCCTCATGTCCGAGGGACTAGAGTCGGTGGCTCTCGCCGATTTCGGCCGCCGCCGAAACCTTCTTGCCCAATAAAACGCCCAACTGCGCTGAAAAATGCGTGATTCTCAGCCTAACGCGGCGGTACCGCAACCAAAAATGTAGCGGAAGTCACCAATCGGGGGCGCGCCAGGAGCGTATTCCAAGGCGGTGAATCCATCGAGCAACTCCTGACACGCCGTCGCAATCGCAACGCCGTCCGGAGTCATGCTCAATCGATTGGGAAACATTGGATGGCTCGCGCCCTTCCGCTAAGAAAGCCAGCCAAAGTGGACAACGCTCGGGGCGATCCGCAGGTTCTGAAACCGCGTCAATCCTGCGGTCATTTCTTTTGACGGCACGCAAAATCGTTCAAGAAGCGTCCAGGGCACCTCCCTAAACTCATGGTGTTGAAGGGCAAGTCAGCCCGGTCGAAGCATTCGCTTCGCCCCCATCCATGAACGCCAAAAAACGCTTTCAAACACCAAGTAGGATAAGAATTCGATGAATCTT
>NZ_ANOG01000063.1 GCF_000346295.1 Rhodopirellula maiorica SM1
ATTTTCTAGTCGCTTCTTTACACTCTGGCAATCAACGACGTGCGAATTCGAAGTATAACTAGCGTAGAAATCTGAACACAAACGCAAACGTCCTCTAGTCATGACATCAATCAAAATGCCAACTGCACTTATCCAAGGGAAACAGCTGATCGGTGCCGATTCGTCAGCCACGAACGCCCAAACGTTTGTTGCCACTCATTCTGGCACGGGCGCGTTATTAGATCCCCCCTTTCATGAAGCAAACGCCGAGGAAATCGATCTCGCGATGACGCTGGCGAGCGAATCGGCAAACATTTTTGCAAACACCTCATTTGAAACGCGTGCAAAGCTGCTCGAAGCAATTGCCGATGGGTTGATGGATGCCGGAGAGGCCTTGTTGGATCGCTGCCACGCAGAAACCGCCCTTCCGATGACTCGTTTGATCGGAGAGCGAGCGAGAACCGTCAATCAAACGCGATTGTTTGCCGAAATGATTCGCGAGGGGTCGTGGGTCGAAGCCAAGGTCGATCATGGTGATGCCGACCGCACTCCGGCGGCCAAACCCGACGTTCGCAGCATGCTGATCAGCATCGGTCCCGTCGTCGTCTTCGGAGCGAGCAACTTCCCGCTAGCGATTTCGGTCGCCGGAACGGACACCACCACGGCCTTTGCCGCAGGATGTCCGGTCGTCTGCAAGGCGCATCCGGCCCACCCCGGAACCTGCGAAATGATCGGCAACATCATTCGTGATGCGATCAAAGCCGTTGGATTACCTCCGGGAATCTTTTCTCTGTTGCAAGGACGGTCACACGAGGTAGGACATGCCCTGGTTGAACATCCGGCAACCGCAGCGGTGGCATTCACAGGCTCTCTCGCGGGCGGCCGAGCACTGTTTGACACGGCAAACCGCCGACGCAATCCCATCCCTGTCTACGCCGAAATGGGCAGCATCAATCCCGTCTTTGTATTGCCTGGTGCGATCGAAGAACGCTCCGAACAAATTGCTCAAGCATTTATTGGTTCGTTGACGATGGGGGTGGGACAGTTTTGTACCAACCCCGGATTGATCTTGATCCCCACGGGTGATCAAGGCGACCAACTGACCCAATCCATTGCAGAGCATGCCGCCGCCGCAGCCCCAGGAACGATGTTGCACTCGGGGATTCACGATGCGTTCAACGAGGGAGTTGCCCGAATCAAGCAAACCGACGGTGTGCAAATGTTGTCACAAGCAAGCGGACCGAGTGATCAAGCGTGCTGCAGCATCGCGGTTACCGATGTCGCGACACTCCAGCGCGAGCATTCGCTACTGGAAGAAATCTTTGGCCCTTGTTCCACGATTGTTCGCTACGACAACGCGAGCGAAATGCTCGAAGTCGCCCAAGCACTCGAAGGACAACTGACCGCCACGCTGCATGGCAGTGACAACGAATTGTCAGAGCACCAGCCACTGATCGAGGCACTGCAACAAAAAGTAGGTCGACTGATTTTCAATGGTTTTCCCACCGGAATCGAAGTTTGCCACGCGATGGTCCACGGCGGCCCCTACCCGGCGACCAGCGACGCCCACTTCACATCGATCGGGCCAGCGGCGATCAAGCGGTTTACACGCCCGCTGTGCTTCCAAGATTTCCCAAACGACCAACTGCCGCCCGAATTACAAGACTCCAATCCACGGGGCATCATGCGAATGGTCGACGGCGTTTTTACCCGCGACCAATAACACCGCTTCGATTGACGCGGCTACCTACTATGCGCGAATTGTTATATTCGCAGACGAAATACGCCAAGCAAACGAAGGTTGGCGTTCCTATCCTAGGGCATCGGCCTAGTTCGCTACGCCTAGGTCACCACCAGTCCAAATTGATTTCACTTCGACGCCTCGCGGCGTCCCCAAAAAACCTTACTGGAGAGATGCGTGCCTGATCGTTCAACAGTTTTTCGTGGTTGCATACCTGCGTTGATGACCCCGTGCAATGCCGATCGCAAACCCGATTTTGACGCACTTGTTCGCAAGGGTCGTGAACTGATCGACTTGGGAATGAGCGCGGTGGTTTACTGCGGATCGATGGGGGATTGGCCGCTGTTGACCGACGCCCAGCGTCAAGAAGGTGTCCGGCTGCTTGCCGAAGCCGGCGTGCCCGTTGTCGTCGGAACCGGTGCCCAAAATCCGCAGCTTGCTGCCGAACATGCCGCACACGCAAAGCAGGTCGGCGCGGCCGGGCTGATGGTCATCCCGCGAGTGCTTTCGCGAGGCACATCGCCAGCAGCACAACGCGCCCACTTTGCCGGAATTTTGAAGGCAGGCGAAGGAATCCCTTCGGTCATTTACAACAGCCCGTACTATGGATTCGAAACCAAGGCGGATTTGTTTTTCGATTTGCGTGCCGAGTTTTCAAACCTTGTCGGATTCAAAGAATTTGGCGGAGCGGCCTCACTTAGCTATGCCGCCGAACACATCACCAGCGGCGATCCGGATCTGACGCTGATGGTTGGCGTGGACACGCAAGTCTTCCACGGGTTTGTTCGCTGTGGCGCCGCCGGCGCGATCACTGGCGTCGGAAATGCCCTGCCAGGACCCATTCTGCGATTGGTCGAACTGTGCCAGCAGGCCGCCGCGGGCGACGTCGAAGCACGTCGATTGGCCGAAGAACTCGACAACGCCCTTGCCGTATTGGCGAAATTTGATGACGGACCGGACTTGGTTCTTCATTACAAGTATCTGATGGTGTTGGAAGGCAGCCCGGAATACGCGCTGCAACTGAATCCTTCGGATGCATTGTCGACGTCGCAACGAGCATTCCTCGAAGGTCAATGGAAATTGTTCCGCACGTGGTGGGACAACTGGTCCGGGAGAGAATCTTGAACAAGATTGGATTTGTCGACGCTCACACCGAAGGCGAACCGACGCGGATTATCGTCGACGGTGGTCCCGACATTGGGAACGGAACGCTGCAGCAGCGAGTCGCGTGTTTCGCCGAACATGCGGATGATTTCCGGCAATGCGTGATCCAAGAACCACGTGGTTGGGATGCCGTTGTTGGCGCATTGTTGTGTGAACCCACGGATCCGAACTGCGCCGCCGGCGTCATCTTTTTCAACAACATTGGCTACCTTGGCATGTGCGGCCACGGAGCCGTTGGCGTTGCCGTGGCGCTTCATTATCTCGGTAAAATTGGGCTTGGAAAAAATCGCCTCGAAACTCCCGTCGGTACCATCGAGATCGATCTACTGAGCCCCAATCAGGCTGCCATCCAAAATGTCCCTAGCTACCGACTTCACCACAATGTTCAAATTGACGTCGATGGCATCGGAACCGTTGTCGGTGATGTTGCGTGGGGTGGAAATTGGTTCTTCTTGATCGGTGAAAGCCCGGCCGACTTGATCCTAGATAACGTGGATGCATTGAGGAGTGCCGCCGGTCGCGTCCGAAACGCTCTACGCAGCAACGGAATCACCGGCGCCAATGGCGCCGAGATTGATCACGTCGAATTTTTTGGACCGCCGCATGCGGCCGACGCCGATAGTCGCAACTTTGTGTACTGTCCAGGCGGCCAATACGACCGGTCACCCTGTGGAACCGGCACCAGCGCCAAACTCGCGTGTTTAGCAGCGGATGGCAAACTGCAGCCCGGCGAAAACTGGATCCAAGAAAGTATCATTGGCAGCCGTTTTACCGCCAACTATGTGCGGATCGACGAACACAATGTCGTGCCTACGATCGTCGGCAATGCGTATATCTGCAGCGAAGGCAACTTGATACGTCAACCGCTCGATCCATTCGCCAATGGCATTGGATGCATGACCGCAAATGAATCCACAGAAGGGCTTGTATGATCCGCAGTGCACACAAAGGATCGGCGATCGTGGTCGGCGCAGGAACGATCGGAATTGCCTGTGCTCATTATCTAAACAAGGCTGGATTGAAAGTCACGGTCATTGACCGCGGCACGGTTGCGTCGGCCTGCTCGCATGGAAATTGTGGCTATATCTGCCCCAGCCATGTGCCGCCGTTGACCGAACCCGGCGCGTTTGGCGTCGCCTTGAAATCGTTATTCAATCCGCAAGCCGCGTTTCGAGTAAAGCCACGCCTGAGTCCGGCGATGTGGAATTGGATGTGGCAATTCGCCCGCCGCTGCAATCATCGACAAGTCCTAACTGCAGGCAAACACCTGCAGTCGATCCTCGATGCGTCGATGGACGAATATCAAAATCTCGTTCAACAAGAATCACTCGATTGTGAATGGAAAGAGAACGGACTGCTGTACGTCTTGCAGACACAGCGTGGCATGGATGCGTTCGCCAAGAACGACCGGATGCTGACCGAACACTTTGGCGTGTCAGCCAATCGAATCGACGGCGACCAGCTGCCCGAATTCGAACCGGGATTGAAACCGGGACTTGCCGGCGCGTTTCACTACCCCAAAGACACCTCGGTCCGACCAGACCGATTGAACCAGCAATGGGCCGATCGTTTACGCGCTAGTGGAGTGCAGTTGATTGAACACTGCGAACTATCCAGCGTTCACAAAACGGCGGGACACATCTCCCACGTCTCGACGACGCAAGGCGAATTGCAGGCAGACCACTACGTGTTTGCGATGGGAGCATGGAGCACACGTTGGTCGAACGAACTGCACTGCTCGATTCCGATCGAGCCTGGAAAAGGCTACTCGGTAACGATGAACCGAGTGGAAAATGTCCCCAGCCATCCGATTCTATTCCCGGAACACAAAGTGGGTGTTTCGCCATTCGAAACCGGACTTCGCCTTGGATCGATGATGGAATTTGCTGGCTACGACACTTCGATCCGTGACCAACGCATCCAACAACTTCGCGACTCCGCCCGTCCGTACTTGGTGGCATCGGTCGACGGCGAGGCAAAAGAAACGTGGTACGGTTGGCGACCGATGACTTGGGACAGTCTGCCGATCATTGGTGCGACACCCAATCTCGACAACGCGTTTCTAGCGACTGGGCACAACATGTTAGGTTTAAGCTTGGCCCCAAGCACGGGACGACTAATCGCAGAGCTGGTTACCCGCCAGCCGCCCCACATCGACGCGGCCCCGTTCTCGCCATCACGGTTTTGAGAACAATCGCCGCAAGTGCCGCGGACGCAGTGGCGACGTAGAGTCACGACAAAAAGCTTGCATCAATCAGGCTACTAAGCCGAAGCGGTGATTGAACCGCACGGCGCGATAGTATGCGTACCACGCTCGTTTCGCACGATTTTGGCTATGCCGGCGTTTGCGTTTTCCATCTGGCATGACTTTACCCTCCTTCCATCTACATCGCGTTTTGGGCTCGATGTTGTAATGATAGGCCATTAATGCAATTGCCATGCCAATTGGCAAATTACATGGTTTAGGTGGGTTTTGCGATAAGCTTCGTGATTAAATAAGACCAGCAGGTTGCCGAGCACAGCAGCCATCCGCTGGCGGCCGATGTCTGGCCATGGGTATCGCACAGGATCACGGCTTGGATTACATCGCCATCACTCACTCTTCCCAGACGCATCCGTTTGCTGCAGTATATTAACAAGTTCCTGGAGGTTACTGACAACGTAGTCAGGTCTTTCCACGTTTGGATAGAGCGTCTTGCCAGGGCGAGCGATAAAGGCGGTCTGCAACCCGACGTTATCCGCACCGGCCAAATCCCAGGCATGCGCGGCTACCATCAACACTTCGTCTGGCTTCACGCCCAAATCGGCAAGGACCATTTGGTACGTCTCGGGATGAGGCTTGTATTTTTTAATGGCCTCGACGCTATATCGCTTTTCAAAAAATTTGGTCAAGCCTGCGTTTTGAAACTGGGTCGCCACTCCCACGTTAGACGAATTCGTCAGGCTGACGATGTGGTAGCCGTCATCCTGCAACGCCTGCAATCCTGCGACCACATCCGGGTGCGGAGGCAGTGAGCGAAGCGGAGCAACGATCGCTGTTTTCGCTTCCTCATAGCCAAGATCGATGCCTTGCGTTTTGGCTACCATCATCAGCGCGGCTGTGCCGATTTCACCAAAACTGTGATACTCGCCGCTCAACGTTTCGACCAACGAGTAGTGCAGCATGGTAGAGAATCACAACGGCAAGAGATCTTCGCGGCCGCCCAGCGTCTTTCCAACCGATGCTTTCAAAGGAGCCAGATCAAGCAGCGTCTCGTTGACATCAAACACGATGACTTTCGGACGAACCAAAGACTTCTCTAAATGGGCTTTCTCTGATTGGGCTTCCCCTGGCTGGACTTGCTGCTTGGCGTTTTCGTTGAGATCCGTCTGCTGGGCAGACGCCTGATTCTCAGCAAACCCCAAAACCAAAATCGCGAGTACCAAACCGACGAATTTTGTGTTCATATCAATCTTTCGTAAATGTGAGTGCGAGTCGTCGGTCCGCTGATTGAGTCGTCGCCCAGCATAGTCATCGCCCTGCATGACGACAGCTTGCATGTTGACCAGACGCTGGCCAATCGCGACCGAGCGCGCCCCGAACCGTTCTGGTTCAATGTGGAAAGCGGTCTCGATTCCGACAGCATCCCGCAGCTTTTGAAAAAACTTATTTTCTAAACCAAGCGGTTTGTACGGTTCCACAAAGCAGAATCGGTATCGCGAGTGCCCCCGCCACCCTCAGTCGACGGGCTGCGCATCACCACTCCATTCGTTCTTTGCAAACGCTTCGTCCAGCGGAGTATTCGCAATGTGATTGGTGTAATTCGACAACACCTTGTAGGCGGTGCCGACGATCACATCGAATACCGTTTGCTTGGTATAGCCAGCGGCCAACAATGCTTCGACGTCGCTGTCGTCGGGCCAGCCGCGACTGAGGTTGACTTTTTCAGCGAAAACCCGCAGTGCTTCGAGCTTCGGATCCGCGATCGGCGTGCCTTCGCGAAGCGAGGTGATCACGTCTTCGTCGACTCTCAGTCCCTGCATAATCGACGTGTGAGCTGCCATACAGTACGTGCATCCGTTAAGCCGATTGTTGGTCATGGCAATGACCTGGCGTTCGGTCGGACTCAGATTTGTCTTGTTATCAAAAATCTCGGCAACCGTTCGGTACGCTTCCAGCAGCGCAGGCGATTCGGCCATCACGGCGTGCAAGTTCGGTACAAAGCCATACGCCTTCTTACTTTTCTGCAAAAGCGGCTTGCTGTCGTCACTGGCGTTCTCCACCGCGTGAACTGTAAATTCAATCATCTCTTGTTTCTCCGAAACATTTTGACCGATCGGTCAAATCAAGTGCAAAAAAAGGGAACGTCCCCGGAACCTTGGCCGCCCACGCCGCCAAGCTCCTCAACCACCGCGTTATCAACAAACTATACGAGTGTGGAACGATCGGTCAAGGCAATTCAGTCATCGCCCATGGCGCCTTTGACCAGCGCGACAAAGCCCAGCACAAACAAGATCGGCGGGTAAAAGAAGATTACGCCTGCCGCGAGCCCACCAAAAAACCAGATCAAGGCGGCAACCATCATGAACAGTCCGCCCATCGTACTGCTGCTGAAAAACGAGCTGCCACCGCGATCGACGTTATTTCCATTGTGCCGATCCTTAGCCAGTTGTCGCTGGGCATCCGCAAGGTGCGAGTTCGCGGTCGCGTTGGCTGGAGTTGGCGATGCATAGGATCCAGAGTGCCCCGCCGCTGGGTTGGCGTACGGATTGGGTTGAGCCTGTAACGCCATGCCAGCCGCCGATGGATAAGCCGCGGCCGGATTGCTGGGCAGATCATCCAGCCAATCATTTGCCGCAGCCTGCGAAGCGGTCGCCACAGGGGCGGCGTAGGCAACCGGGGCCGCCGAGACGTCCGCAAGCGGCACCTTGTTGACTTGACCACAAGGACAACGAACCGACTTGCCACGCGCTGACAGCGGAGCCGCCAAACGTTTACCGCAGGAACACGAAAGCGTCACTTTTCCGTTGGCCGCGGCCGCACCCCCAATCGCAGCGGATCCCGAGCCAGCGGATCCGCTGGAAAAGTTACCGGCGGGGACGCGAAATTGTTGACCACAAGTGCATTTGACTTGCTTTCCCGCCAACTCGGGTTTGGATTTCAGAACACGACGACAGGCAGGACACGCAAATTGCGACATAACATTTAACCTGAGAGCGAATCGCAAACAGGCGTCCCCTGCCGCGTGGAGCAAAGGATACCCACCCGAGCAAGCTAGGTCAAATTTTTTATTTCTTCACGCGTCGCATGCCGAACGGACGTGCAGCTTAGGTGGACCAATCGAGTCCATAGGGAAGTTGGTTCAGACATTCCGGTTGGCCCTCGGTGACGACCAACATGTCCTCCACCCGAACTCCGCCGACTTTACGACCGTATAGACCTGGTTCGATCGTAAACACCTCTCCTTCGAACAACTCGCCTCCGCCGTGGTCAAGCAGAATGGGCTCGTGCACATCCAGCCCGATACCGTGCCCCAAGCCATGTTGAATACTCGGCTCGTCCGTGATCTTGCCGCGTGAAAGCTTGTAGCCTTGCTGTTTTAACACGTCTTCGGCCTCTTGATTGACGTCGTTTGCGGAATTGCCGGCGACCAACAATTTCGCGGAATTGACTCGAGCGAGGACGACTGCATTGTGCATTGCCGCGACGGTTTCCGAGACTTGACCGTTGACCACGGTCCGAGTGCAATCCCCGTTGTAATAAGTTGTTTCGTCACGTGGGTACAGGTCGACGATAATAGGTTGCTCGGTCAACAGAGGCCCGGTGCCGCTATGATGACAATCGGCAACCTCGGGTGCGGATGCCACGATGGCACCGTGCGACATGCTGAAGCCACGTTTCATGAATTCGATCGCTGCGAGGCCGCGGATCGATTCGCTGGTCAACACTTCGCTGTCTTGATAGAGTTGGCCTTGCGCATTCACGCTCGCATTGGCAATTCGCTCACACATCATCCGCATCACCTCTTCGGTGACGGCTTGGGCCTTGCGTAGGTATTCGATTTCCTGGTCCGACTTGACGCGTCGATCCAGCACTCCGAGATCTTCGTCGTACAACAATTCGATCTCGGCCTGTTGCAGGTGCCAAGCGAAGATGAAAGGCAACGAGCGATCTGCCTTGACCTGTTCAACACGTTTGGATCGCAGCACTTGAACAAGAGCTTGCGCGGTCGCGGTTTCGCGGTCCGCACTTAAACCAAGCGGCGGTTCGTGCTCGGCGGGACAGGTCACATGATCCACACTACTGTGTTTGCGGACTCGATCCATTTCAAGATCGCGGACCAGAGCAATCGTGTGCCCCCCCAAATCAACCCAAGCAGCGGGGTCACCCAATGGCACGTGAATTCGCCGGTACAGAGACGGATTTTTATTGGGAAAGCCAGCAAGAACGGAAGCATTCATAATCAGAGAAACATTCAAGGAGCGAGAAGCAGGAACAGAAAACTTAGATGAGCTGGGGAGCAACCTCTAGGCTAACAATTTATCTCACTTCTAGCTAATGCCTGGAAAGCAATAGGCGAACAGGATTGTGAAAAACAATGCCGAGATCCCCATCGCTGTCGACATCGGCGCGATCACGCGAAGCCCTTCGGATTCGGTCATCCCGCTCATCCGGGTGATCACCCAAAACCCGCTGTCGGTCATCCATGAAATTGGCTTGCTTCCCGCACCGATCGCCATCGCGAGATAGACGGGATGAAACGGCAGCGACTCGGAACTTGCAAACCCTTGCAAAACTCCCGCGGCGGTAATCATCGCGATGGTTGCGGATCCTTGCAGCGTACGGATCGACGTGGTGACAAGAAACGCGAGCGGCAGTAACAGCAATCCGGGAACGTCGCCCGCCAATTCGCTGACCGCTTGTGCAATTCCGGCTTGGTACAACATCGCTCCGAAGGCACCGCCGGCTGCGGTAATCAAAATGATATTTCCGGCAGAGCTCAGCGAACGATTGACGAGCGATTTGCGTTGTTCTGCGGGACAATAACGAATCAGCGACATGGCAAAGCCAGCTCCGACTGCGATCGCAATATTTTTGTCGCCAAGGAAATCGAGCAAACGAGCCAGCCCAGCCGATTGGATCATTCCCGCTTCGCTGAGATAGCCTCCCACCGATCCGGTGCCGATCATTGCGACAGGAACAACAATCGGCAACACCGACGCGATCAATGACGGCCGCCGTGATTCAAGAGTGGTGCTTGAGATTTCTGCATCGGAAGTTTCGGAGCCCCCCTCACTGATTGGCCGCAGCGGAACCTCGACGAGATGATTGATGATTCGGGCCGAAATCAACGAGAACACACTACTGCATCCTCCGATGGCGAGCCCAGCAATCATCATCGTTCCGACATCGACGCCGATAATCTCAGCGACTTGCAGTGGCCCGGGCGTGGGCGGCACCAGCGAATGAGCAATCGAACCACCCGCCATGATCGCCATCAGAAACAAAACATAATCTTTGCCAAGTTTGCGGCGGAGCGAGCGTGCAAGCGGAACCATCAGGTAAAAGACCGTATCAAAATAGACCGGTATCCCAATCACAAACGAGCTAGCCGCGATCGCCTCGGCAGCCCGCCGCTCTCCGGTCATGCTGAGAATCGAATCGACAATTCGCGACGCCGCCCCGATTCAAGCAGGCATTGCCCAATAATGCTGGCCAATGCGATCAAGATGCCAATCTTGCCTGCGGTTTCGCCAAACGCCGTCGCTAAACGAGATTGTGGCGATTGGAATGTGAATGATTCCGCTGCATTTGCGGTCATTTTACCAGCGTCAAGCTGCGACTGGGCATAGCGATCCAGGTTGGTGTGACTCGACAAACTCGCAACCAACAACCCCGCCAACAACAATGTGAGGAAAGCGTGAAGACGGAATACCAGAATCGCCACCAAGACGACCACGACAGAAATAGCGACGACCCACCAAACATTCAGTTCTTGAGAAGGAGGTATGTTTGCGATTGCGGCGCCCGAAGGCGCAAATAATTGACCGAACATGTGTGGCATTGTGTCCAATATCGTCTTCCTGGGATGATGCTGTCCTTGGCGTGGGTGCCGTATCGCCTTAAATTGACGTGGGTACTGGATTTCCAGTACAAAAGTGCCGCCGTCGCTTGCCTGCTTCGTTAGACGCTTAAGCAAACCGACCGGAAATGAGTTGCCTGCGGGGTGAGCTCATTTGCTCACCCTTACAGGACGAGCAAGTGTGCCCATCCTACCATTGCGTGGCAAGTCATTGCGAAGCGGCTCCGATATTTGTCAAGCAGAGACGGAATGCTGCGATAATCCGTCAAATCGCACTTGTTGCGGCCTAACCTCTTTCACATGCAAAGCAAGACGACCGACGTGGCTAACTTGACTACCAACCCATCGTTCTACCTTCGGCACGAGTTCGCGATTCGCCGATTCCATTCCTTGATTGGGATCGTGCCTCTCGGGCTGTACATGGTCATTCACTTGACGACCAACGCCAGCTTGATGAACAGCCCTGAGAGTTTTCAGCGTGCGGTCTATATGATCCATAGCGCGGGCATGGCATTGCCGCTGATCGAATGGGGCGGCATTTTTCTTCCGCTGCTTTTTCACGGCATCCTCGGCATCTGGATCGCAAAGAATGCGAAACTGAACACCGGCCATTATCGTTTCACTGGCAACCGGCGATATGCATGGCAGCGATACACAGGGATTGTCGCATTAGTGTATTTGTTCTTTCACATTTTGCATTTGCATGGCTGGTTCCACTTTGGGCCTTATTTGGAAGTCATCCGCCCGCTGCAGTTTGCTGCGTTTAAGCCTTATAACGCCGCCAGCACGCTGGTTGAATCGATGAATCAGTGGGGCGGTTTTGTGTGGCCGGCATTCTATCTCGTCGGCGTCATGTGCTGCGTCTATCACCTGGCAAACGGATTATGGACCGCGGGAATCACCTGGGGTTTATGGATCACGCCGGCAGCCCAGAACCGAGCATCAAAAGTTTCGGTGGTGTTCGGTGTGATTCTGTCGGTTATTGCACTGAGCGCTTGGTGGGCCGCCGTGGCACCGAGTTCTGAAGACGCGATTCGATACCGCGAGATCGAAAACCGAATGTACGAAGCGAACCTCGAGTCCGGCGTGATCTTGGACACACCCGAAAAACGCTACGAAGAAGCGACCACTGAAGCGTCGGTGACTCCCGAGACTGCATCCCCCACCGCAGACGCTGATTCAAGTGACTCGGATCCACTTCAATAATAAATTCAATCTTCGATGACGGAACTTGGCACTCCCCAACTAAGTTTGCGTCACAAGACCTCATAAGCAACTTCCACAATAAACTGTTTGATTTGAATTATGCCTGAGCATCGTGTTGTCGTAATTGGTGGTGGACTTGCCGGACTCGCAGCCACCATGAAATTGACGGAGTTGGGGGTGAAGGTTGATCTACTCAGCCTGACTCCGGTGAAACGCTCGCACAGTGTTTGTGCGCAAGGCGGCATCAATAGCTGCAACGACGCGACGCGGCAACTTGGCGATGACGAGTGGAAACACTTGGACGACACGGTGTACGGCGGTGACTTTTTGAATCACCAACCGCCTGTCAAAGAAATGGCCTACTGGGCTCCGAAAGTCATCGATTTGATGGACCGTCTTGGCGTCCCGTTTAACCGAACCGGCGAAGGCTTTATCGATCGCCGACGTTTCGGTGGCACGTTGTACAAGCGAACCGCGTTTGCGGGTGCAACCACCGGCCAACAATTGCTGTACGCCTTGGACGAACAGGTGCGTCGTGCTGAAAACGACGGCATGGTCAAAAAGTACGAGTTTTGGGATTTCCTGGCTCCGATCAAAGACGATGATGGACGCTGTCGCGGTGCGGTCGCTCAAGACATGGTATCGATGGAAATCAGAGCGTTTCCAGCCGATGCGGTGGTTGTCGCCACTGGCGGATGCGGACTGGTCTATGGACGCAGCACGATGAGCGTCTTCTGTACCGGCAGCGCCGCTAGCCGCTGTTTCCAAGCGGGGGCAAAGTACGCCAATGGCGAATTCATCCAAGTGCATCCAACTGCCATCCCAGGCAGTGACAAACTGCGTTTGATGAGCGAATCGGCGCGTGGCGAAGGAGGCCGTGTCTGGGTTCCTCGAAAACCACAGGACCCACGCGAACCAAAACAAATCCCCGAGAACGAACGCTATTACTTCCTCGAAGAACGGTATCCCGAATACGGCAACCTTGTTCCGCGTGACATCGCGACCCGCGAAATCTTTGACATCTGTGTCAACGATGGCTTGAGCGTCGACCCCGACAAGATGTGCGTCTACCTCGACCTGACTCACATTGAACGCTCGGAATTGGATCGTAAACTCGGCGGCATCCTGGAGATTTACGAAAAGTTCCAAGGCGTCGATCCTCGCGACGAACCCATGCGAATTTTCCCTGCGGTTCACTACAGCATGGGCGGATTGTGGGCCGATTACGTTAAAAGCGACAACGGCGGGCTTGAACCCGGCGCGCCACAAAATCACATGACCAATATCCCCGGTTTGTATGCGATCGGCGAGTGTGATTACCACTACCATGGTGCAAACCGACTCGGTGCCAACTCGCTACTTTCATGCATCTTCACCGGATTGTTCACCGGCCCGTCGATTCTGAACTATGCCAACAGCCAAACCAGCGGCGGCAACGACGTACCCGCAGCGGTGATTGATGCCGCAGTCGATGCACAGAAAAAGCGACATCAAGACCTGCTAAACGGCAATGCCGGCAGCGACGAAAACCCCTACCTGATTCACCAAGAACTGGGCGATTTGATGACACGCGTGGCAACGGTGGTTCGCCGCAATGACCAGCTCGCCGACGCGCTCGAAAAAATACAAGAACTGCACGAGCGTGCGATGCGAGTGAATCTTTCGGACACGGGCAGCTGGACCAACCAGAACGTGATCTTTGCCAAGTCGCTTCAAGATATGTTCCCGCTGGCGAAGACGATCTTGAAAGGCGCATTGCAACGCGATGAATGTCGAGGTGCCCACTTCAAACCCGACTTTCAAAAACCGTCGCTGACGTCCGATGATCCGGTCGAGCGTCGCCAACAAGCCGAGGCTTGGTGTGACGCATTCGAAGAGAACAACCGCAAGTATCTGAAGTCGACGGTGGCATCATGGAACGATAACACCAAGATGCCCGACATTGTCTATGAAGACGTCGATACCTCGCTGATCCCACCGCGACCACGCCTTTACGGCTTAGTGGGCGCCGAAGAGATCGAAAAGGTTTGGAACGAACGGGCCAAAGCTGCGGTTGCCCAGTAGGCACGCACCCTAGACGCGTGCAATCGCTCGCTCGATAGAACGCAAACGCGGGGTCAGCATGCCTTGATCCCCAAGCTAAAATATTATTGTCTCACTGATATTCGAATTCACCATTTTTGCCATTGTTAGGATCGACGGATGAACGCCCTCGAACCCAATTTGAAGAAACGTCCCGAGTTCATTAAAGTCCGCGTTCGTCGACAAGACGCTCCGGGAAAAGAACCGTACTGGGAACTTCACAAGATCAAGTACGAACCCGAATTGAATGTGATCAGTGTCCTGCAGCGGATCGCAGCTCAAGCCAAGACGTCCGACGGCAAAAAGGTCAATCCTGTTGCATGGGATTGCGGATGCCTCGAAGAGGTTTGTGGCGCGTGCACGATGGTCATTAACGGCCGTGTCCGCCAGAGCTGCAGTGCGCTCGTGGACCGATTGCTGGCCGAAAATAGTGACGAGCTGGTGCTCGAACCAATGAGCAAGTTTCCGGTGATCCGTGACCTGCAAGTCGACCGGGAACGCCTGTTCCACAATCTGTCGCGAGTGAAAGCTTGGGTGCCTGTGGACAGCTATTACGACATGGGACGCGGTGAGCGAGTATCACGCGAAGACCAAGAGCGAAACTATCCGCTCAGCCAGTGCATGAGCTGTGGCTGTTGCCTGGAAGCCTGCCCTCAATTCTTGAAGGTGGAATTGGAACGGCATGAAGGCGAATCGGACGAAGCCTACCAAGCTCGCAAGGATGCAGCATTCGACGAGAGCTTTGTAGGGCCGCATGCGATCTCGCAAGCGATGTTGTTCAACAACCACCCCACCGGCAAAACACTTGCCGACGAACGCCTCGAAGCGCTCACCGGCCCCGGTGGAATTCAAGTTTGTGGCAACGCCCAGAACTGCGTCGCGGTATGCCCGAAAGAAATTCCACTGACAACGTCGATCGCGAGAACCGGTCGCGCGACCACGCTGTACGCGATCCGCACGTGGTTCGAGAAATAAACCACGCGTGATGCCGGTTGGCAGATCGTGAGCCGAGTGCCGTAAGGCACCGGGTACTGTGTGGGACTCAGGTGCTGTGTGGGCCCCGAATGCCGTGTGCCCCGGCTGCTCGCGCGCGAGCGGCTCACTAAATCAACAAGCCGCCAGCAGGCTGTTGGTTTAATGAAGTTTTCTATGGCAAGGGGTGAGTGATGGACTACATCGTCCGTCATTGGTGTATCCGACGGACTAGGAAGTCCATCGTATGACTAAATCAGCAAGCCGCCAGCGTCAAAGCGCATCGCTGTGAAGCATTTTTTCGTAGCGAAACTCGCAGAGAGTTTCGGCTTTACCCGCATGGCCGAAAATCTCTGCGACTTTCGCTAAAGTAAATTCGCGTTTTCCTTGTAGGGAGAAATGCTTCACAGCGTTGGCCAAAGCGGCCAACACACCGAAAGGCACCTGCCTAGATGCTTAACCTATTCGCGTTGCTATTGCGGCGGGGACGCGAGGAATTGCGGTGTATGTTACGCCAGCACAGGCGTTGAGTGGACCATCAAGCGTTTGTGATCTCGCACCACCCGCATGAACTCGTCTTCATGAACCGGTTTGCGAATGTAATCGTGGACACCAAGGGCGTTGCATCGCTCACGAATACACTCGTCTTCGTTCGCAGTCAAAACCACCGTGGTCAGCGCGTCAGTATTGACCTCGCTGTTTTGCAGCAACTCGATCACATCGATCCCCGAACCATCCGGCAGATTGAGATCGAGTAAAAGAAGATCGGGTCGCGGCGCGCGAGCGAAGACCCCTTCTTGTCGCAAAAATTTAATCGCTTCGCTAACACAACGCACCAACGTCAAACGGTGATGAACTTGGCTACGCCGAAGCGAATGAATCGTAACGCGTGCATCCATCAGGCCATCCTCGACCAACAATATCTCCATCGGTTTGAAACGTGAGCCTGAATGCATATGAAAAAGCTCCAATTTTTGATTGTCTGAAATGGGATCAACCCACGTTGCGTGAATTCTCGATCAACCCGTTCTCGGCTCGCTCGTGCTCTCGCAGTTTTTCGTCAAACGCCTGAGTCTGATCCACCAACTCTTGGACACAAGCTGCGATCGCACCTCGATACTGAAGCTCTTCGGCTTTCTCGATCAATTCGCTTAATAGCAAGTACAAGGAACAATGCTGAGCCATTGTTTTTTCAGCAGCATTTACTTTACACGAACTGAACTCAGGTGCGACTTCGATATACCCGTATGATTCTTCAAGGGCAAATTGCAGCGCCATCTTATCTCGAAGATCATTCAGTAATCGAACTAAATCTCGCGTTACATGCGAGGGCTGTTCCATGTTCTCACAGATCTGACGCACATGGTGAAGCGTATGCCAAAATTCAGGATGACTGTCTTTAATCTCCTGAAGAAAAGCAGAATTAACCACGAGCGTCTTTTTCGCTGCACTGACTGTCGATACGACTGTAGCCATGGAAAGCCTCCGTGAATGTGAAAACGCGACGGCGCTGGGTGAGAATAGGTGCAGGTTTGACACGGAGCAGAAGAAACGTGTTCCCGCACGGCCGCTCTGTAAATTTTAACCGCCCGAGAAGAGCAGGGTCAAGCATTTAGCAAGTTCTCGCGTCTTAAGAGCCCTTCACGACCCCCTCTCCAGGAGTGCGGTCGCAGTGCAAAACCCTTATTTTCCGGTACAAACCTGCCACCCCCTCACAAGAACCACTTAAGCAACTGCGAGCAATCGACCAAGCGGTTTCGGGTACATCGGTTGAAAGTGCAAGATCCAGTCGTGCAACGCACTTGGGGCAAACTGCTGCCGCAAGCGACCGAATTTTCGCAAGGCAACGCATTCAAGCTAGCGACACGTAGGGATCCCGAACGATCGCCGTGCTCGGGTGCAGCGACCTGCCCGCGTCGATTTCATCAACGTCTCTACCGCACGTTGCGAGCGCGGGTCGTGCGTCTTTAGGTCCTTTAGCGAGACGCATCCGCCGATGCGATTGATTGTGTGTAAATTGATGCCGCTATCGGACTGAGCGACATATCGCCTGCTTACAACCAAGGGCAGACACCCGACGCAAACATGCCACAAAAAAGCCACTCAGTTTGCGGCTATCCGCACCTCGATTGCAACGCAACTTTGTTACAAAACGTGTAGCGGCAAGCCTCATGTGCAATGCACTCCAATTCCTAACGACACCCTATTGTCAAACACGTGGTTGTCATACACGTAGTTGTCAATGACGTGGGGCACCATCGGATGCATTTATAGCGAGCAACGTCATGCTTGTGCTGACATCAAAGAAAAAAATAGGACTCTCGCAACAACGTCCAACTCGATGACGCTATGCTTTAGTGACGCAGAAGGGATCGCGACATGACGACCACGCATCCACGACCACACATTCATGACCGTTGCCAACTTTGCTTGACATGCTGGCGTACCGCACTCGGATTCACAGCCGAATAAACACAAGCATGATTGATAAAAACAAACACACACTCGCTGCTAGCTTTAAAGTTCCAAACGACGTTGATCGCGGAACTTTGTTATCAAAGCATGGCTGCGCCCGTGGCCAGGATAGCAACGCGCAAAGTTTGGTTTTGAATGCCCTCGGTCGTGCCGAGCGGCCGAAGTCTGTAGAGCGTACAATTCAAAAAAAAGTTTGCGTGAGTAACGCGTGTATTTTGCGGAACTTTCGTCGTGATCAGCCACGACTCTTTAAAACTCTTTCCGGATTGTTGTTGACATCGCGAGCGAACGTCGCCACATTCACGCTCGATCTGAACGTTGACTTTAAATCACTGAGCAACAGGACGACGAAGAGTTGCTTGCACCTGACTTTTCTTAAACAAATTGTCCGACAGCTCTTGATGCGAGGCCAGAATGACCTAAGTATACTTGTCACTCGGATCACCCCTTATCGACAAAAACTTTTCACAAACAAGGTTGCCTAGAACCATCCAACAATGCGAAGGACTTAGCGTTGAACGGATGTGTTTCAAGAACCATTGACATCGACAACTTCACTTAGACAACTACGTACCCCGAATGAATCAGGGTATCGCAAATCGTTAAGAAGGAACCTAACGACAAGCAATTGGGAGCTTCCACTGATGGATCGATTGCGAAATGAGTCGCCCACAACTCATGCACATGGATGTCGCTCCCATTTTTTTACTGTTTCGTTGCGTTGAATCGAAGTCGTTTGCGGCTTCATTGTTATTGATCGCAACAGACGCACGATCGGTTGGCGAAGGATCACCAACCGACCTGAACGTCGAATAGTAAATCGCGAAGCTGGCGGCGCACGACGCAATGCCAGCTCGCGTTTTTTTTTGCCGCAACCGTCTCTCTACAGACGCGTCACTCTACAATCGTGGCTTCTCCGGAACGACCGAGTCTTGCCATGGTGCCAAGCCTTCGATTTGTGTTTTACGGCGAAACACTCGTGTGCCGCAGCTCACGCACAGCGTCTTTGCATCGGGTCGAGCGAACACGCAACTGCTTGTGAAACGATATGATTCGACGCGGTCTTCGGGAACGCCGGGCTGGGTTTGCGAGTCAGGGTGTAGCGGATACGATTCTTCGGCACGCGAGGGGCTTGCCGCAATCAGGAGAACCAAAGAGAGAAGTCGCCTTAGAAAGAGACAGCGAAAAGCGAACACTGTTTTTTGCTTGTGCGATTCGTTGGCAGGTCGTTGGGGGGAAGAAGGGAGGAGGGTTGTCTTTGTTTGAAAGCCCATAATAATCAAAAGCGATGATACCACTACGCGACAGCATACCGAGCCGCACGTTTCCCATGATCAATTACCTGATCATTGGATTGTGCACTGCCGCGTTTATTGCCCAGCTGGTTTCGGAAGAACGTGGCGGCCGAATTGCCGAACGCTTTGGCATGGTGCCCGCGAGATTGTCCAACGCTGATGCCGATCCCGTCATCAATGAACGCGTTCGCATCCAAACCCCGCTTGGGATCGAAGTCCGCACGATCACTCGCGAACTAGCACCGTCTCCGATTCCTGCATGGATGACGTTGATTACTTGCATGTTTCTGCATGGCGGTTGGATGC
>NZ_ANOG01000064.1 GCF_000346295.1 Rhodopirellula maiorica SM1
GATGGGTGCACGTTCGCGACGCTGCCAATCGTTTGCCTGAATCGCTACCGACATCTCAATCCGCCCTCGTTTTGTTTGTCATGCGGAAACTTTGGAAACATCATTTTCGCAACATCCGCATCGACAGCCATAACGCCGGTTCAGCAGATGTGCACAAACCAGGACGATTCCTCCGACGGGCGTCATCCACGGGGCGAGTCTCGCCACCCACGAAGAATTTGCCAGCGAATTAGACGGCAGCCCGACTGAGGCCAAACCAGCAAACGATGTGTCAACTTCGGCGGCAGCGCCATCGCTTGCACAATGAACACAACAGGCGTCCGTACACACCTCGGCGGTGACAGATGAAACCGCGTTTCCCGTGGGGGTGGAGGCTCCGAAAGCGTCCGGGGCCACAGTGTTTGCACATACGGCACAGCACTCTCCGGCAAACCCGAACGCAGCAATGGAAATCAATACCAAGCCAATACTGCCGACGACGACCGGTGTCAGTCGTCCATGTTTGCGAACTCCGGGAACGAAGGCAGACAAAGCAATGACAAAACAGCCGATTGCCATCCATTTGTGAAAAGCCTCGTCAGCCAAAAAACTCAGCCCCAGCGCGGGCAAATAAGCGATCACAAACGGCATCGCGGCGCAGTGAATCGCACAACCGATCGACGCCACCATTCCCGCACAATCACTCCATCCCGACCAGCTCGCTGGAGCAGCCTGCGTCGTTGGGCCATCCGACAGGGTATCGACCATGGGCAGTTCGCCACTCATTGCAACATCTCCAACCAATTCACGCTTGTAGTCGGCTGTCCGATCACGTCAGCGAACGCTGGCCAAACCAAACAGCAACAAACAACCAAAAACCATGCCCGACTCTGCAGATGCCCCGCGATCACTACCGTAACGGCCCATCGAATCAAGCGATTCCACTTAACAGTCGACACTTTATCGCACTTGCACACGTTATGCAATGCGATCATATTGCTTAAAATCGAATGCTGACCGGCCAAACACTTTCAGACCGAGTGATACAGCGTGCAATCACCGCTGATGATGATCGTTGGTCCCGAGGGGACGTTCACGTCGAAACCGAAGAAGTCTTAAACAGGTAAGAAAGGAATTCTGGCGTATTCCACTACTCAATCATCACTTGTTTGGTGCGAAAGTGGATGGTATCGGCCTGACGCCCCACGTTTCGCGCTGCTCGCGGTATCATGAAAGGACAAGACAACCTTGGATCCGCAATCGGAGCATCTCGCATGAGACACCTCACCATCATCCTGTGTGGATTTGTCGTCGCGTACGCCACAGTTGCAAAAGAGACAGCGGCAAAGGAACCCGCAGGGTTGTCGCGATTGCAAGTCCGAATGTATTTGGGCAACCCGACCCAACCACTCTTGGAACGAACGATCGACGTCAACCAGCGATTTGACTTCAAGGCGGATGCTGACGCCTCGTTGTCTGGACGCCTCGGTCGCGACGACTCCGGCACGCTGCGTTTCGAGGGAACGGCCACCCATCACGCTGGATCATCACAATTCGATGGCACCGTCACGATGACAGAGCCACTGCTGGCAACCGGCGGCACACTCAGCGGAGGACTTCTGCATTGCTGGCTCCGGTTCGACCCACCGCTGACCAAGACCGGTGTAAGCGACAAAGCTAAACCAACCAAACGAAATCGGTCGCCGGCGGTCAAGCAAGCGGTCCAGCGATATGAAGCAAGTTTGCTGAATGCGTCACGTAACTTCGAAAAGCAATCGGGATCTGCCACCGAGACACTGATCAGCGAACTAGAAAAGATTCAATCTGCTACTTCGGCAAGCAAACACTTTCATGTGGTCGCGGCATTTTATGGGCAGAATGTCAGCTGGATCGATGTCACTGAAAAAATCCGCAAAGCGATCGGCAAAAAACGCAGTTGGACCACCGATGTAAAGACCGAAGACTGGGGCGAGCCTGCGACGGGATTTGGCGGGCCAAGAACCCTACTGGTAGCCTACTACACCGACGGCCAGCTTAAATTTAAGTCGGTTTACCAAGGAAAACGCATCACTTTGCCTTAGCCGATCAAGTCCACACCGTCGCTGCATCCACGGATTACACTGCCCCCATGCAGCTAAGTGGAAGCATCGCGAATTCATCGTTGAAGTCTGATTGAATTAGAAACGCCCGTGACGGATTGCTCCGCCGCGGGCGTTTTCCATTTTGGTCGGCTAGGCCACGACTCGCGCTACGACGCCCGAACCGACCGTCTTGCCGCCTTCCCGGATGGCGAAGTGGTCGCCGTCGCTGACCGCGATCGGTTGTTTCAGCGCGACGCTCAGACGGATACCGTCACCTGGCATCGCCATCTACACTCCGTCCATTACCGATGCACTACCGGTCACGTTTGTAGTACGAAAAAAAGACGGAGGCGCGTAACCGTCAAAGAACGGCGTGTGCCGCCCCCCCTTCCTTTCTTCAATACATACACTTCCGGCTCGAACTCGCGATGCGGAGTGACGCTGCCGGCTTTCGCCAACACTTGCCCCTTCGTGATCATGTTTTTGATATAGTCGGCGTGACCGGAACAGTCGATGTGGGCATATTGTCGGTCGTCGGTTTCGTACATGATTGCGAATCGAAGCGAAGACGCCATTCAATGACGGGGTTCGCGAGAAATGTTGCGAATCCGCGCCGCGGTTCAGCGTTACACTAACTTTCACGGATCGATACGTATTCGGACCGATTGCCTCGATGAGTGGTTTTCAGATTGATTGGTGTTCTAAGCAGATTGACGCGAGACAAGATGTGTGGCGCTGCTCGTACGGCAGTCGCTGCGGACGAGGAAAGTTGGCCACGCTGGGTGCCCGATTGAAAAGATCCCAACCGCTCCGAACTTTTGGATTGACGCAACTCTTCGGAAAGATTCTGCTGCACAATGCCAACTGATCCTTGTCTTCCGCGCGTCCAATTAGGCAATGGTAAGCAGCTAGGCAGAAGCCTTTCAGTTAATTAGCCGCTTTGGCGCTAGCCACGGTTCCGACATTCAACCGGAGCTAGCGCCCCAGCGGCCAACGGGATTTCACCCAATGATTCCTGCCTATCTGCATCGCTGTAAAGCAGCTTGAACAGATGGCCAAACAGCCATCGGGTTCCTCATCACATTCCAAATCCATTCCACTGCTGCGGGTTGTCTTCGTTCCGCCAGAAGTCCTCGCTCATCATATCGGCCTGTTAGCATTGCCCTAACAAAGTGCTGCGTCCCTTTGCTGCTGATTCGGCGGAGCAGCGGCATTATATTGCCGATGGCATCGTTGGATATTGGTTTGGCAGGAAAATGATGAGGGCAGGAAAATCGGATC
>NZ_ANOG01000065.1 GCF_000346295.1 Rhodopirellula maiorica SM1
GCGATGCTGAGTCACGAGCACGAACGAGAGCCTGAACTAGGCCGAGCAGCTAAGGACGGCTTGCGCGGTTCTACAAATGAAAAATCAATCGTCCGTCCCCCCGTGATGTCTGCCGTCATGTGGAGTGAGTATTTGTCGCAACTTTTCGACCGAGATGAATCTGTCCGCACCACGCACGTTGACTATATGAACGCCGATAAAAAATCACCAAATGATGCTGTGGTTGGTGGTGAAACAGCCGATCTGCAATCCAAACCATCGGCCGATTTCGTGAAGTACGCAGCGCATGCAAGCTGGCTTGCCCCTGTCGTCGCATCCCTCTTGGAACGGCGTTTCAGTTCAGTAGCAGCCGATTCGTCTGTGTATGGCTTCTTCGCTACGCTTACTGTAGTGCTAGTCGTTGTGCTGATCGCTTTTTCAGGCCTGTGTCTTGGCGCTTACGCAATCGTTCGGTCGAAGAAATACGTTGGCGTCCGTAAGCCAGCAACTATCGGGGTCATCATTAGTGCTGGTTTCTTGGCGCTATCCATTGGCGGTTTCGCACACGGTTTCAAGCACGCAAAAGCCATCCCTGAACTCACGAATAGCGACGCTGCCCAGGAAATGAAACTATTCGCTAGTGAAGCGGTTGAGACCGCTCTAGACAACTTCGATATTAAGTTGGATTTTTCACCCGAATCTATCGAGCACGTCGAAACAATTCTTGGCCGGCTCCACGATCAACACGCCCAAATACCGTTCGATGACGACCGGCTAACAATAGAAGCATTGAAATGGGGTGGATATATTGGCGAGGTTGTCAGGGCTTTGCGTGATTGCAACTGGGCGTTCGAGTCGTCAATTAATTCTGAGATTTTTCCAGTCGTGTACGATAATGGCAGTGAGAGCTATCCAGTACGTTGGTGTTACGAACGAATCGTGCACGGCAAAGAATTTGATGTGCGGCACAAGTTCGAGGTTCTGGTGGCTGATCGCCATGACGCTGATTCCTTATCTTCGCCGACGGCGAATTTCGATCCTTTGCCTCAATTGAATTCGCCTATCCACATAGCCACCGGTTGCACCAGCGGCCGCGAGTTGATGTTTTTGAAGTGGAGAGTCGTTCACGCGGTCCCCGCTGAACCGTGGCGTTCTTCGACTGATAGACTCAGCCGCGGGAAAGGCATCGCAAAGAAACCGTGAGCGCACAGATGATCGAAGGGATTGAAGAATACCATACCGCGTTCGCACGCTCAGTCGTCGACAGCATGCCTGCTGGCTGGGTAAGCGTGACTGTTGAATCGTTCTTCTTCGGAGGCTGCACTGAAGCCGAAGCCGAGTACATCGATGCACAAGGTCGAGCCGTCGGTGTGCAGATTCCCGACGATTTCGACGACTTGATGTTTGAGCTCAGGGAAAAGTTCAGGTCATTGGGAAAACGCGTTTGGGGGCGGTCACTGTACCGACTGGATGCCTCTGGCGAGTTCAATCTAAAGTGAGACTGTGATAATACGGATCGAGAAGGAAACCTGCGCTTTGACGAGAAAGAAGTGAATCAACGGCATCTTGCGCGCCGCGAGAGACTTAGCAAAGGCCACCCTCGCCCTACGCCTTGAAAACAATGTCCAACGGACAACCAAGCCGTGAATAGGAGAACGGCTTGCAGAGTTTTTTAAAATGGAAATTCAACTGTCCGTTCCTTGTTACGGCAAACGTTCGTCGAACTTAAGAGTACTGTCTTATGCTTACGCCAAGTTTCGAAAAACGAATTTACGGAAGAGCTAACGTGGGTCGCCCCGGTCTCCGCATTCGCGAAGTGATATTAGAACTATCGACGAGCAAACGTTTCGAGGGTCTCAACTTTTCCGCTATCGATCGTTACGTTGACACATCTGTTGCCAGAGGGATCCCTGAAGAACTTGATAAGACATTGTCTCTTGAGCAGGTTCGCAACCTAAATCCGGACTTAGTTAAAGTCGTATTCATAATGCTTATTCGCGACCTGCTCCGAAGAAACCAAGTACATTTCGAAACTTCTGGCGACGGCGATTCATGGAAACTTGTAGAGAGCTTTACAGTTGAGCTTTTCAAGCTTTCAGACGCTCCCCTTGAGCCATATGTCGGTTGGCTAACTCGCATTGAATCAGGGATTGATGACGATCCTATCGTATTGATTTCTGGTCTCGCTGCCCAACTCGGAATCGAACCAGAGTCACTCTACGCGTTGCATGAGGCGGGGTGCCAAGTAACCGAAGACGAGCATTTTCGAAGGAATACAACTTAACGATGCGACGAAACAAACGATGAACCGCAGTCCGCCACGAACGTTTACACCAATGGTTACATTAAACGGGCCGACACGGTGATCGTAGGCCGATTTTGATGAAATGCCCCCAATGCGAGACTCTACTCCGTCTGGAAGCGGCAACACAGGCGTCCCCCCAGGCACCAAGGGCAACGCCACTCCGTCGGTTCCAGATTATCGATCTGCTCGCTGTGACAGCTTTGGTAGCGTTGCACCTGGCTTCATTCCCCGCCGAGGCATCCAAAGGCGGACCGGACTTCGCCGTCCTGCTTTATCTCTCTCCGACGGCGATTGCATGTTTGGTACATCTTCGCTTGAGCCTGAAGATCCCATCGGCGATGTTCATCCACTATGTCGTGACTGTCGCATGGACCTTCCTGCACGCTGTGGGACTCAACTATGCCATCAACGCATACAACCCGATGACCCGCTCAGGTCGCAGCGTTCAAATAGGCATCTACTCAAATGCATGGAACGACACCTTGGAGATGGCGGTATGGGCCGTTGCACTCGCTGCTACCTATGGCGTGATATGCTACGCTGCTGTATCTGCTGCAATCAATCGCGTCCCAGGCCACGCAGGTCTGGATACTCACAACGGCGGATAAGCGTCGCATGCAACGGCGCGACGGCGGAGAGGTTTTGCAAGTCGTAGCCCGACTCCCGCCGCCCGTCGATGCCCAACATTACCCGACTGAAAGTGCGTGACTGGAAACCGTTCTGTGATGCTTGACATTTCGGCTCGCATTGAGGCCGCCCTGAATTCCGACGATGCATGTCACGACATACGAATGCTTGCACGAGAGATGCGTTTCTCGACGCTCTGGCTGTGTTCCCCGCCAATGTTCGGCCTGCCTGCCAGTTTCAACACGAACTCGGGGAAACGCTGCAACTTCTTGCGTTGTGGACTAGCGATCACCATAATCAATGGCCTGCCCCCTGGTACTTACAAGCGGTTGCAGACGTCCTTCCAGACTTGGGTAAGGCCTCACACTCTTCAGGTGCCCGCTGGATAACGCACGCTGGACTCCCGACGACTTGGAAAGATTGTCGTTCGGTAATCACCCGGCTGCAAAAACCGGCAAAAAGATGGGTGGCAAAAAGATGGGATCAGGGTAGAAAGCAGTCGACGTTGCGATCTCCCGAATCGATTCCTGATATTTTTGCCCCTTATTTTTTTGCCGACAAATCAATCAGCGCGGCCGAATGAGTCCGAAGCCTGCTGGGCACACGGGGACGCTTACGTTGATGATTTGCTTGCCGAATGCGCAGTACCACCTCTGTTCGGGGAAGCGAACATCGTAGAGATTGGCAACCTCAAAGGAATAGTGCGTCTTCGATCGCCCTCCGTTGATTGCAACCGTTACTCTTGAATGCGAGCGTGAATTACAATGGAAGGTCTTTGGGCGTTTGAACGCAACCTAGTTGTTGACCCACGTACCGCCGTCTTTCCATTGGCATGTCTCTTTACGGGTGAGCCTGTTGGCGATACTACGGTGATGACTTTTGCGCAGGTGGAGGCGTCGAATCTGGGTATGTTTAGGAGCATGAAGAAGAGGGAGACACAACTCTCAATTCCAGTCAGCTTGCGTTACAGTCGCGAGCGCGCAGTATGGAGCAAAAAGGTTGGCATGGCACTGGTCATATCCGGGTGCGTACTCGCAATCTCTGGCGTAGTAATTCCGCTAATGATTGGAATGCAGGGTGACGCGTTAGGGTCAACAATTAGTTGCGTGAGTGCGTTCGCAATACTATCTTTGATCGTAGGGTTTTGCTTCCCTTACCTGGACGACATGAATGGCTCTAAATACATTTCGGGCATACGATTCCTCAAAGATGGCCGAATCGTGATACCTAAGGTCCATAAAAGCGTACTTGTCGGACTTCCGGAACTACAACGTGGATTCATCGATGGCTTTCTTGGCGCCGAGTCTCTAAAACCAAAGCGTGGGCGTAATTCAGTGTCGTGTACCGGAACCGGGCGCGCAGGGTTTTACGAATAGAAAGCCAAACGTTCCGGCCCGCAGACCACGAAAGTATTGAC
>NZ_ANOG01000066.1 GCF_000346295.1 Rhodopirellula maiorica SM1
CGATTGCAGTGATCGATTCGATACGCATTTGAATCCTCCCGGCACCTTGATGGTGCGGCGGCGGAGCAAAGGAAAAAAACAGAACGACTAGCCAGCAGAACTCTCTGCCGACAGTTACCTAGGTGAACAATACCTTCACCGGGAGAGGAAATCCAGTTAGAAAATCCCCCCGCGGCACGGATCTTGTCCGTGGTAACGATGACTTAGACATCGACATCGACCACAGGTTCAGGGGTAAAATCAAAAAAGCTGGATTTTCCTAAAAACTTTTAGTGATGCCAAATGTCGACGTTGCTGGCCGGAACGCTCTCAAAATTTCGTCTCGTCGGCGTTGCCGTCCGCTCGGGGGCCGTTTCCGCAAAAAACGCGATTCTCGACCTTGCCTTCCCCCCCGCATGTCGGCTGTGCAGCCGATTGGTTCGGCCGCACCATGATTTTTGCCAATCGTGCCTAGCCGGACTGACGGTATCGGAAGCCGAAATGAGACGCGGATGCCGTCGCTGTGGATTTCCGCTCGGCCGCCAATCCCGGTTGCTCGAATCGCAAGAAAACGAGGAATTTGCCGACACGAACGCAGCGGTCGATGATCCAGAGGCCCCGCCGACTGGTTCGCGGCGATGTCCGCAGTGCAAGGAAAAAACGTTCCAATTTGACCGGGTGGTGGCAATGTGGCGGTACCACGGACTGGTTTGTGACGCGGTGGTGGCAGCCAAGTACGTCAGCCAATCGCCGTTGGCCGATGCACTTGGCCGGCGGCTCGGCGACGTGCTGGCCGATCAACTCGCCCACGACCTGCCGACGCTGGTCACGTTTGTCCCCTCGTACTTCACCCGCCAATGGTCACGGGGCGGCATTGGAGTCCACACGATCGCGGCGGCGGCCGCTTCGACACTTGGTATCCCCTGTATTCCGCTGCTGCGAGCATCACGGCAAATCGCAAAACAGGCATGGTTGGAAAATGAAGATCGTGTTCACAATGTTCGTGATGCGTTCGAAATCCGAAAACGATATGGTGCGCTCCGGTCGCCAGATCTGACGAATCAGCATATTTTATTGGTCGATGATGTTTTCACCACCGGAGCCACGTCCAACGAGGTATCCGGAGTGCTTCGTCAGGGCGGAGCCCCCAAAGTGACGGTCGGGGTGGTTGCCCGTGCCGTTCGCGCGGAGTAACACCCGCTCGCCGTGCTACGAATTTCCGTTCACGGTAGCCGCGATTTCAGTTACAACCCACTATAAACCCATCCCGACGATCACGTCGGCCCCTATAACTATCGACCCGCATGCATCCCACTGACTCTGAATCGGAAACCATCGAAACGTTCAAGCCGAATCGTGTGGGAGGATTCCGCCGTGCCATCCTTCGTGGACTGGGCGTCGTGCTTCCTCCGCTGTTGACGATTGCGGTACTCATTTGGGCTTGGAGCACGATCGAAAGCTACGTGCTCGGCCCCATCGAATCGAGTATTCGATCCGCGATCGTCAAAGGCGTTAGCCACAGCAAAACATTCTCGCAGGTGCCCAAGGGAGCCACGGCGACCGGCGCGCGACGGTTGGACGGTTTTTCCTACAAAGGCGAGCGATACGTCCCCGATCCGACCGGTCGACGCTTCCTACCGGAATACGTTGTCAAAGTCGTCAACGAAAACGCGGATCGATTTGGACCGTACACCGCCGCACCGGCCAGCGCGAATGCGTTTTGGCACCGCTATGTCGAAGTGGTCTACATGCCACGCTCGATCGTGGTCCCCGTGTTCCTCATCGTCTTTCTGACCGTCCTGTACTTCGTCGGCCGCTTGTTCACATTCGGATTGGGACATTGGTTCGTTCGCTCGTTTGACGCGGCGATCTTGCGAATCCCGATCGTCAACAAAGTTTACGGCAGCGTGAAGCAGGTCACCGATTTTGCCTTTAGCGAACGCGAGATCGAATTCAATCGCGTGGTGGCAATCGAATACCCGCGAAAAGGCATTTGGTCGCTCGGTTTTGTTACCGGTAATAGCATGAAAGAAATCTCGCTGGCCACCGGCGAACCGATGCTCAGCGTGTTGATGCCGACCAGCCCGATGCCGATGACCGGCTTTACCGTCACCGTCAAACGCAGTGAAGCGATCGATTTGGATTTGACTATCGACGAGGCAATTCAGTTCGTCGTCAGCTGCGGCGTCGTTGTGCCACCGCAACAACGCATCGAGGGTTTGGGTGCAGCTCGATCCGCCGGAGTAGTTCACTCCAACGCGATACCTCAAAACCGCAAATAAACGCCGACCGTCAAACGTCAATAATCGCTAGCCATCTATCCCCGACGTGCTCGCAGCATGCCCTTTGTTTCCGGGGATCGCGAGTCACCGCGTTCGGTGGTTTTAAGCAAACAGCTTGGCGATCGGAATTCCGTTGTCGGTGATTGGCACCGGTCGATCGCCGTCATACAGGTATTTGCTGGGGTCGATCCCCAACGACGCGTGGACCGTAGCAAAAAAGTCGGGAACACTCACCGGATCCTTCACGATCGATTGCGCCAACTCGTCGCTTTCGCCGTAGGCACCACAGTGATTCAAGCCGCCGCCGGCCAACACACAGGTGAATGTTTTGCCTTGATGACCGCGTCCGCCGCCGCCATCGAATTGAGGCGGACGCCCAAATTCGCTGGTGATCACAATCAGCGTTTTGTCGAGCATTTTGCGAGCTTCTAGATCTTGGATCAACGTCGCCATCGCCACATCCAACTCTTGGATTAGTTGGTGCTGATTCAAGATCCCCGCGTTGTGAACATCCCAGCCTGTGCCGTTCAGGAAGTTCAAATTGTGCGAAACTTCGATGAAACGCACGCCTCGCTCCACCAAACGACGTGCCAACAAACATCGCTGACCAAATTCGCCGCCATAACGGTTGCGAAGGTCATCGGATTCCTCATCTAACTTGAACACGCGATTGAACTCGGGACCGCTTAACTTCAATGTTTGCGACAGTGCGTCGTCATAGTCCAGCAGTTTTTTGTCGCCCGCGAAACGATCCCGTGCGGCACTGCGAGTGGTCGCCAAAAACTGCTCGCGACGGGATTGCCGATCCGAGTGGATCCCATAGGGGTGGGACAAACCGGAGGGGCCTTTGGACGTATCGGTCAAGTACAAGTAACCACTCGATGCGCCCAAGAATCCAGGACCTCGCGAGACGTTGGGATAGCCGATCAGAACGTAGGGTGGCGCATCGCCGCTGACGGCGTCTAGCTGATTCGCCACGATCGAACCGAGTGACGGATAGACCACCGTCCCGGTGACCGGTCGCCCGGTATGCATGCGGTTGGATGCGGCGGCATGTTCATCGATCACATCGTGGTGGACGGTTCGAACGGCAGTAACACGGTCCATCAACGTTGCCAATGTTGGCAGATGTTCACAGACCTCGACCCCTTGAACCGCAGTTGGAATGGCGTCGTAGTAACTGCCTGGCTTCTTCGTTTTCGGATCGCCACGACGTTTGGGATCGAAGGTATCAATTTGCCCCATCCCGCCGCCCAGCCAGATTGAAATGACATGCTCTGCTTTGCCACGTGGCATCGGCGACGCGGATTCGCTGGCGTACGCCGAGAACGACGGCAAACAAGCGGCCCCCGCAGCCAGCGAGATTGCGCTACGGCGATTCAGTTTGATGCGATCGATTGTCATGGTCGTTTTTCAAATGGGGAAAAAGGGTTTCAGCCTGGCATGGGAGCCTAAGCCCACGGCTCATCTTGTCTAGCGGTGCGGCGCAAGCCGCCCGGTATCGTTTTATTTAGCGGTGCGGCGCAAGCCGCCCGGTCGTGTTCGAACACTTTACTCGCCTCAACCGGACGGCTCGCACCCAATGCCATCTACTTTGGCGA
>NZ_ANOG01000067.1 GCF_000346295.1 Rhodopirellula maiorica SM1
CTCTGCCAGACTCATCCCCTCCGCAGGCGGCCGCAGCACGTAGTAGTAGATCTGGCCAAGCCCGGTGGCATCTGGTCCAAGTTGCGGAACGACACCGTCAGGCAATTGTGATGCGGCGCTGCCAAGTTGCTCTGCAACACGGCTGCGAGCCCAGTAGAAATCGATCTCGTCTTTAAACGTGACTTGAACAAAACTGTATCCGAACATGCTTTTGCCACGCACCGATTCCGCCCCCGGCACAGCCAACAGCGAAACGCTGAGCGGGTAGGTAACTTGGTCCTCGATGTCTTTGGGCGATCGCCCCGGCCACGGCGTCAACACGATGACTTGGTTCTCGCCCACATTCGGGATCGCATCGATAGGCACGGCTTGATAAGCAAACCAACCGCCAACCGACAGCCCGACCGCAATTAGCAGGACAAGCCAAGGTTCACGAACACAGAAGCGGATGAGGAGGTTAAGCATCGCTTCGCTCCGAGGTGGGAGTGAAGGAGTTGGGAGAAGGGGAGGTGGGAGTTAGGAGAAGCTGTTGATCAATTGCGGGACAATCATTCTGCAAGCCGTAGCTCGTACTACTCTCCTTCACCCGCGGCTCCTTCACTTTCCCTGCTCCCGACTCCTTCACTCCCTGCTTAAAATCGACGCACCACTTTGATGAATCGTGAATCATCGCGACAATCATTCTCAAGATTTCGTCGTAGAACTCGATGGCCTGCTTCGTCGTTTCCGCGTCGAGGTAGCCGTGCACGGATGCGTACTCGATCCAAACCTGTGTTTCGGCAGCTTCGGCCTCGGCAACATTCATCGTGCTACAAAAGTGATTCTCATAGCGTCGTTTCCGCCATGCTTCAGCAATGTTGGCACTCACACTTCGTGATGAACGGCGCACCTGATCCGTCAGCGAATACATCTCCTCACGAGGAAACGATCTCGACAACTCAAAGATTCGTTTCCCTGCCGCGAACGACTTCTGATAAACAATCAGATCGCGATGCGTCCTAATTCGCTCACTCATCTCTAGCTCCTCATTTTTGGTATTTGTCATCCAGCACAACTTCAACCACGAATCATCTCCCTCTCTCCCTCTCTCCGT
>NZ_ANOG01000068.1 GCF_000346295.1 Rhodopirellula maiorica SM1
ATCAAAGAAAACGGGAATACCACTTTCGGTATCGTAGCGAGCGTGCAAACGATCTCCGGCGAGGGGACCGATTCCTTCGCTGCCAGGCACGACGTCCTCTGCGGTGGCGGGACGATCGCCCGCGTAGTAGGTAGCCGAACACGCGGTCGGATTGCCGGCAAAGTAGGCGGCGAGATTAAATAGGTGCGTTCCTAAGACCCACAGGTCCTGCCCGCCACCTCGTGCATCCTCTTTACCACGACAGCGAATCTCGAGCACTTTTCCAATCGCCCCGTCCTCGATGGCTGCGTTGGTCACCGGAAGTGCTGGGTGATAACGATTGCGATGAGCGAGCGCGAATCGTGTCCCGGATCGTTCGCAGGCGGCAACAATTTGGTCGGCCTGTTCCAAGGTGGCACAAAACGGCTTTTCGCAATAGATTCCTTTCGCGCCCCCTTCGATCGCGGCCATGATCATCGCATGGTGTTGATCGACATGGCGTGGCCCGACCGCAACGATCTCGGGCTGTTTCTGCTGAATCATTTCGCGATAACTTGAAAACGCATGCTCACAGCGTAGTCGTTGTTTGGCTTGTTCTCGCCCGTTCGGATCCGCATCGGCAACACCGACGATTTTTGTTTCAGGCAAATTCAGCCAGACGGTGTCGATGCCATGCCCAAAGTTCCCATGCCCCGTATGTCCGACCACGCCGATTCGCCACTGCTTGGAATCGCTTGCATGGCCGAGTGCGGGTGCGGTTGCCAGTGCGGTTGCCGTGGAAGTGATAAAAACGCGGCGTGTCATGTTCGCGGTTTCGACTGCTTTCATCGGTTGTGAATCGCGACGAATGGAATCGACTATGGAACGTTCGTTAGCTGCAGAGCAAGGTAGGTGGGGCATTGGATTTGAGGGGGATCAGCTTGGGTAGGTGGGGCTGTCAAACGGCGAGGAAAATGGCGTTTATCTTTGGTGAATGACCTTTGCCATTTTGGGGATGACAAAAGGAATATAGACGAAACCAGAATAATGGTTTCCCAGCATTCGTACATGGTGACTCGGATCCAAAGCTGCGGTTTGGGCCAGATCAATGGCGTTTTGGATAGGAACGACTTGATCAAAGTCGGCCGAGTACAACCATGTGCGTTTGGGGTCCAAGCGATGCGCCATTCGCAACGGCTCGACCCGGTTTACGATTGCCGCGATTTGGTCTGGCGTCATGCCGGATTGCTGAAGTTGTTGGCGAAATTTTGCCGCGTCTTTCCGTCCACTTTGAATCACCTTCATTAAATTGCCGCCAGCCAACAGGATGAAGACGTTGTCGTAACCACAACCGTCGGTGCCGCTATCCAAGCAAGCGCTGGTTGCGGAGACAAAGCCGCCCAGACTGGTGCCTTGTAGAGATACGCGACCATCTTGGACATATGGCAGCGCCGCGACGGCGTCGCGGGCACGTCGGACATCTGCGACGGCTTGCGGAATCGCATCGATCAGCCTTTTTCGATCGGGCCGCTGTTCGCTCGAACGTCGATTTCCGTAATAGGGCAGGTGGATTAGAAACGCATGGACACCACACGTCTGGAACCCGCGCGCGAACACGCGGCCCACCGCCATCTTGGATCCAGACTCATGCACGACGACCACCGCCGGTGCAGTAATCGGTTTGCCATTTCCATCGCGCGCAAAATAACACTCCATCGACACCTGATCGTTACGCGAATCACCGCTCGGGATCGGCGATGGAAACATCGCGATCGCGTCTCCTTTTCCTGTCAAAGGGGCCTCCCATGACACTTCAAACTCGCTTGGCGGCCAGACCAATCCCGTCAAACAATCGCGTGCATCGTCGGAATCTTCTCGAGGCGGATCGAGCGTATCTTTCGCAACAAACGCTTTGAGCGGCAAATGTGGCATTTCGGCAGTGGCATGGAGTGTCCATATTGCCGCCAAGAAAACTGCAAATGCAAGCAAGGATTGAGGCCGTCGTAAATAGGTCATCCGGTACCGCCGTTGTGATTGCAGTGGGGAGAGAAATCGAGAGATTTAAATGCAGCCGCTACTATAGTCGATCTAATGTGCCACAAGTGTCGAAGTCACTGATCCTCGGCATGATTGCTTCTCGCTAGATAAGTGAATCACCCATTCGTGTTCATTTATTTGATGGGATGCTCTACACTTCATTGGCACACCCGATGCGGGCACTGTCTTGGTTGCTGAGGAGTCTCGCCCCCTTTTTGCGTGGAAATCTAAAATGAATCGTCCCTGTCAGCTCGCAGCAATCACGCTTGCATTCACAGCATTCTCGTGGACCTCGACCTCCAACGCTCAGGTGTTGGAAGAACAGGTCATGCAAGCCTCGGCGGCCGTTTTCAACGAAGCAATGACGGCACCGCTGAACCGGATCCCCCAAGCCATGTTGGCCAATGCCAACGCAGTAGCGATTGTTCCTAATGTGATCAAAGGCAGCTTTATTGTCGGTGCCCGTCGTGGCCGCGGCTTGTTGTTTGTGCGGGAACCCGATGGCGTATGGCACGCTCCGGTATTTATCACGTTGACCGGAGGAAACATCGGATGGCAGGTTGGGGTGCAATCGTCCGATATCATTTTGGTTTTCAAAACCGAACGAAGTGTCCAGGGGATCTTGTCCGGAAAGTTGACACTTGGTGCCGATGCCGCCGCCGCGGCAGGACCGGTGGGGCGGGAAACCGCTGTTGCCACCGATGGCCAACTGCAAGCGGAAATCTATACCTACTCGCGTAGTCGCGGTCTTTTCGCTGGCGTTTCGATCGATGGTTCGGTCCTGCAAGTCGATCCTTGGTCAACCGGTGCGTATTACCGCAGTCCGGCTCCAGGCCAACCGGTCGTTGTGCCTCCATTGGCGGACCAATTGACTCAAATCGTGGCAAGTTATGCGAATACCACCGCGATACCGCCAATTCCGGTCTCCGAACAAGACCCACAAAGCGGATGGATCCAACAACATGCCGCGACTCATTCCGAAGGCCTTCGCACTCAATTAGTACAGCTGGCCCCTAAACTTTATGACATGCTTGACGATCAATGGAAAAACTATCTCGCGCTACCATCGTCGCTTTTTCTCGACGGTACCCCGACCACACCTGAGCAACTACAGGTCACTCTGGATCACTTTGGCGTTGTCAATAACGACCCCCGCTTCCAGGGGCTGGCGGCTAGGCCCGAGTTTCAGTCGGTCTACAGCCTGCTAAAGCTATACCAGCAATCGTTGACTCCCGACGCCGCAACACTGCAATTGCCACCTCCGCCATCGACATCACGATGAAGGTTTAATCGCATAATATTTTACCTGCATTGCCATTGTTGTCTGATTCCGTGTATGCTTCGGGCCTGGTTTACGCGTGGACAAATTAAGGGGGCACCCACGATAGGGGCTGAGTCATGAAAGACAGTATCGAATCGAGGCTACGTGCGTCACTGCAACGACTCGGCTTCAGCGAAATTGAGGTCAGCAGCGATGACGACGGGCACGTGCAATTAAGCGGTACCGTGAATAATTCGAGCGACAGGACTTCGGTCTTGACCATTGCTCGTACCACCCCAGGTGTGAAACGTATCGCAAACCAAGTGAACGTGCTGTCGTAGCTGACTGTCTGCGAGAGATGCTACTTGCGGGGTAAGGCGACCCACCCCGGCCGATGCTGTAGGTTACCGGCACCAGAAAACAAAACGGCAGATTCTTGGCCGTATGATCCAAGCGTTAATCCAAGGACACCACGCGAGTCGTCGTTAGGACGACACGCATGATGGAACACGAGGGACCAGCGAGCGGATTCCTTCCCGCTGGAAATACATCGGGCAAACAAGCAGGCAGCGAAGTGCCCGTCTTGAGCTAGTGAGTGTAATCCAGGCTCGTCTAGCTCAAATGCTTGTTGAAGAATGCGATCGTACGCTGCCATGCAAGTGTGGCGGCGTCTTTGTCGTAGCGTGGAGTGGTGTCGTTGTGAAAACCGTGGTTGACTCCCGCGTACACAAATGCTTCGAATGGTTTGTTATTCTCTTTCAGCGCTTGCTCAAACGCCGCCGCGCCCGCCAGAATGCGGCGATCGAGTTCCGCGTTATGAATCATCAGCGGTGCGTCGATTTTGGCGACGTCGCTGGCATCGGGTTGGCTGCCATAAAAGGGAACCGCCGCGTCGATCACATCCGGAATCTGAACCGCCAATTGATTCACCATTCCGCCACCAAAACAAAATCCGACCGTGCCGACTTTGCCGGTGGAAAGTTCATGTGTGTCCAAGAACTTAGCCGCTGCGATGAAATCATGCGTCATTTCATCACGGTCACGCTTGGCCTGCATCGCGCGACCTTCGTCATCGTTGCCGGGATATCCCCCAAGCGGCGACAGCGCATCGGGTGCAAACGCAAGAAAACCTTCGCTGGCCAAACGGCGCGCACCGTCTTCGATATACGGGTTCAACCCGCGATTTTCGTGGATGACCAACACGGCCGGAAACTTGGTGCCTTTCGCTGGACGAGCTAACAATCCTTTCATCTCTCCCGCGCCCTTAGGTGAATCGTAGGAGGCCGTTTCGGTCTTGATACGTGGATCATTTGGATCCACTTGTTGAGCCCACGCGTAGTTGGGACTCAAGTTGGCCATCAGGGATTCCACCGTCAGCCCACCAACAGCAAAGGCCGCCAATCGACTGACATACTCGCGTCGATTCAATCGTCCGTGAGCGTAATCGTCGTAAAGGTCGAGAACTTCTTGATCAAACTGTTTCGCATCTTTTCGTTGCATCGCATGGTTCCGCAAGAGTCAGAGACGGTCGAATTGGGGCCGCGAACCAAAATCAATGGTAAACGGCCGCCCTTACATTGGCCAAAGTATATCAGTTTGGCATTGTCAATGCATCGATCGGTAACCCGGCCGGATTCGCGGACCTAATCTCGCAAAATTTTTGGAAACTTAGGGATCAGCCCTCCGACGGTTTGCATGTAGTGCGGGTATTCTGGGAACCTTGCACTCATCATCTTTTCTTCATAATTCGCCTTGATCACCAGCACGGCCGTTAACGCGACCCAAGCCGCGACACGCCACGGGGTGATCGTCGGAAACAGCAGCATCAGTGTGAACCACAGCAACCCGCTGTACATCGGGTGTCGAACGATCGCATAGGGGCCGCTGGTCACCAGCGTCGTTTTCTCGGTCACCGTCGGATGCACACGAAGCTTTCGTAGTCCGACCGCCGCCCACGCCGAGATCGCCAAGGCGATACCCGGTACCGCCAATAACAATTGCAACCATGGCACTGGATTCCATGAGGCCGAAAGCACAATCGCGGCCGCGAGTACGAATTGGGCGGCCACGAGAGACCAAAGAACCATACGATACCAATCTTTGATTTGACGATTGCCGCTAGAAAACAGTCGACCGAAGACATACTCGCATCGGTTAGCGTACGCCTATCGGCTGACGGTTAAACGAAGAAGTCTAAAGTCAGAATAAATCACCAAATCGTCCGCGACTTCCGCGACGCCAAAGTAACACAAATGCTTCCCTTCGTTTGATCCAACGACAAATGTAACCGCAGGGTTCCTCTCCAGCCAGCTCAGTGCGCCGATGCGTGAGCTTTCGCTGCAGCCTCTTGGGTTGCTTCGCGATGGTCATGTTTGTCACGCACGATCAACACGCTGCAATGGGCATGACGAAGCACGTATCGCGACGTGCTTCCCAAAAACACACGGGTCAACAATCCGCTGTCGCTGTCGCCAATCATCATCAGATCGCCACCGTGTTCGTCGGCGTACTCTACCAACGTCTCGCCAATGTGATCTCCTTCGACCAAGTGGGTTTCGGTATCCAGCCCCATCTCTTGGATTGCCGACTCCAACCCCAGCATATGTGCATTGGCTTGTTTTAAGTAGTCGGTCCAAAACTCAGACGCTTTCTGTCGTATGTCTTGTCGGTAAAACGAATTGATATGCAAGATCCGCACTAAATGGACTTCAATTCCACCAGCCCATTTAAACGGCCGCAACCAATCAACCATCCGTTGGTCTTCGGGACGTCCGGACAACGCGATCACAATTTTTCGTAGCGAAGGCGCTTGACTTGATTCACGCAGCGGGCGGACGATCAACGTCGATGTACCACTGTGCGTTGCCACATAATCGGAAATGCTGCCTAACAGCACTCGCTGTAGTGCCGAATGCCCAACCGCCCCCAAGACTATCAAATCCGCATCGGTTTCCTCGGCTACATTTAGCAATTCGGTTGACGGTGATCCCACAGGAACGTGCGTCTGTAACGAATGAACAGGACCGTTCAAACCCGTGGCGGTTTGCTGAACACGCTGTTTCGCCGCTTCGCATTCCTCGTCAATAAACAACCCTAGATCCGTGGGCATTAACATGGTCCCCGAATCGATCATCATCGGTGGCACGACCGCCGAAACAATGTCCAAGTCGATCGGACGGCGAAACGGCAACGACAATAGATAGTCGGCAGCCGCCTTGGAGTGTTGCGATGAATCGTTGGCTAGTAATACACGCATGATGAACTCCAGTAGGCATCGATAGGGGATGCGATCGCGTGCCGAAAAGGACACGTCAACCGTTGCTTGTGGTGTCATTTCATGGCAATTCGGATGCCATCTTTCATTGTATCGAGTTTTCGTGTTTTCAGCCGCTAAAGATGATCCGCAACGCACAGTTGCGTGGCATTGCCAGTGCGTCAGTGCACAACGCAATTGGTTGCGATGCGGTTGTGGCATGAACCACAGACAATACCGAAATCCGAAATCTGCTTGCGTCTGCTGCGATCGTCGCGCGGTTTGCCTGAGTGTCCTCGTGCTAGCCGGGGTGATCGGTGAACGCTGAGTCCATCTGCCGCATCTGTGCAGCCGATGTTTTTTCGCCACAATAATGAGGGGCCACGTTAGACAAAGGAAACGGGATGGACGTTGAAATACTCAGCCGACTGCAGTTTGCGCTCACCATCATGTTCCACTATTTGTTCCCTCCGCTTTCCATCGGATTGGGGCTTCAGTTGTTTCTGTGCGAGTGGCGGTACTTTCGCACACGCAATCCGGCTTGGGAGGCGGCGGCACGTTTTTGGACTCGTGTGTTTGCCGTCAATTTTGCGATGGGCGTCGCCACCGGTATCGTGATGGAATTCGAATTCGGCACGAACTGGGCCGCCTATTCGCGTTTTGTTGGCGATGTGTTTGGCTCGGCTTTGGCCGCAGAAGGGATCTTTGCGTTCTTTCTCGAGAGCGGCTTTCTAGCCGTGCTGGTATTCGGCTGGGACCGCGTCGGAGTGAAAATGCACCTGTTCAGCACCTTGATGGTGTTTTTGGGATCGGTGTTCAGTGCCGTCTGGATTGTGGTCGCTAATAGCTGGCAACAAACGCCCGCGGGCTACCATATCGTGTGGCATGACGTGCAAGGCGAATCGATGCCTCGCGCCGAAGTGACCGATTTTTGGCAGATGGTGCTGAATCCGTCTTCGGTCGATCGGCTGACTCATACGCTGATCGGCGCGTTTGTCTTGGGAGCCTTTTTTGTTGCATCGGTTTGTTCATTCTATCTATTGCAGAAACGTCATCTCGAAGTGGCTCGGCGGTGTTTGTCGATCGCATTGCCATGCTCGCTATTGTTCACACTGCTGGCTGCGATCACGGGGCACGATTCGGCTCAAAAATTGGTGGAAACTCAACCTGCGAAGCTGGCCGCGATGGAGGCTCATTTTCAAACCAACGATCGCCCCACCGGGCTCTATCTGTTCGGTTGGCCCGATGCCAAAAGCGAAAAGGTGCATTACGGTGTCCAGGTGCCGTATCTATTAAGTGTGATGGTGTACAACGATCCGATGAAACCGGTTCCCGGGATGGACCAGATCCCTCAGGACCAGCGACCTCCAGTGTGGTTACCGTTCCAAACATTTCACTTGATGGTCGGCATTGGAACGATGATGATCGTCGTGGCAGCGTTTTCGTGTTGGTCATGGTACCGCGGCTCGCTCGACAAACGACGATGGTTGCTTTGGATCATCGTGTTCATGCCTGTCGCCGCGATGACCGCCAATCAAGCGGGTTGGGTTACCGCCGAGGTCGGCCGCCAACCTTGGATCGTCTACCCCTCGGTGCAAGATGGCGTCGAGATGATGGGATTGCGAACCGCCGACGGATTGAGCGAATCAGTGACGGCGGAGCAAGTGCTCAGTTCGATAATCCTGTTCGGTGTTATTTATTCGCTGTTGTTCGCGGTGTGGGTGTTTGTGTTAAACCATAAAATTCAGCATGGCCCTGAAACTCCCGAAGAACTCACGCGGTACAAACGTCGGCTGAGCGGCGAGTACAACGAGGAATCGATTTCCGAAGTGATCAGCCACCAAGGGACAAACCGAGGCGGCGGGTTGATGGAAGAGGGAGTGCGATGAGCTACGAAACGCTGACGTTTATCTGGTTCGTGTTATTGGGCATCCTGCTTTGCGGCTACGCGATTCTGGACGGATTTGATCTTGGCGTCGGGATCTTGCATCCGTTCATTGCCAAAGACGACCGCGAGCGACGTTTGGTGATGAATTCGATCGGTCCGCTTTGGGATGGAAACGAAGTCTGGTTGGTGACCTTTGGCGGAGCCCTTTTTGCCGCCTTTCCGGTCGCCTATGCAACGGTATTTAGCAGCTTTTATACAGCGTTCTTTTTGCTGCTGACCTGTTTGATCGGTCGCGCCGTCAGTCTCGAATTTCGCTCGAAAGTCCACTCGCCTCGTTGGCGATCGGTCTGGGACGCAGGGTTTTTCCTCTCGTCGTTGACCGCAGCGGCGCTGCTAGGCATTGCTGCGGGGAACGTCATGGCAGGCATGGAATTGGGGCCAATGTACAAGTACGAAGGCAGTTTGCTAAGCCAAATCTATTGGTATCCACTGCTGGTTGGCGGATTGACCGTGTCGCTGTTTGCACTTCACGGCGCGATTTACCTTTATTTGAAAACCGAGGACGAATTGCAAGATCGCGTGCGACGATTGATTCCGCCATTGATTTACTTATTCGCCGGTTTGTATGTCGTCGTGACGATCGCGACATGGTGGCACGTCCCTCATGCGACCGAGAACATCGCCGCGAATCCCGTGCTTTGGATCGTGCCGATACTGAATGCGTTAGCGGTG
>NZ_ANOG01000069.1 GCF_000346295.1 Rhodopirellula maiorica SM1
TTCTATGGACTCGGCTTTACGCTCAAATCAGCCGGCAAAGATGGATTGGCTAACCAGATTTCGCATTCCGGATCCAGCGGCACGCTGATGTGGTTGGACCGGCAACAGCAGTGCATCGGAGTGTTGGCAACTCAGCATCGCTTCAGTGACGGCAAGAAGATGCCCGAGTCGCAAAAACGGATTCACGCCGATGCACCGACATGGCAAGCGACCACCAAGAAAGAGGTCTTGGACCCGATGTTGGATCGACTGCAAAAGTCTAACCAGCGGCTTGTTGGTGCCCAAAGCAAACGCTAGTCGAGCCCGCAGCAACGACGGCGTGGATGCTAGCTGTCGCGAGGGTTTGCACAATGCCATCGACCCTTTCGTCGTAGCTAAACGTCTCGGCGCAGCGGAGGGTCACGCCCCGACCAGACCGGCCAGCAGGCGGATTCCGATATTGGTGGCAAAGCCCACACATACCATCAGCGTGGGAATCTTGGCCTCCTGGAAATTCTGGAATCCGTACACGATGCACAGCGGTGAGATGATCAGACATCCAATGCCCCACAGTGGTTCGTCCTCACTAAACGCGAGAACCACAATCCAAAGCCAGCCGATAATGCCAACGGCGACAAGCAGAAACAAAAGAAGTCCAAGCACAAATTCCATTGATTGTTACCTGATAGGGCAGAGAGAGTTGTAGGGTGTCGAGAGGATTTGTGTAGGACGGCTGCAATGAATCAGCTTTGCCCCCACGCGAGGCCATCCCTATGTTAACACAAGTGCTTGCGTGTCGGGGGGCTAACAGTCACCGTGGGGTTTTGTCCCAAGGACTTGTATCCGAATCAACCGTACAACGCGTTGCAGTTTGCCAGCGTTGCAACCTTGATGTCCGTTTCCTTCACTCATTTCCAAATCGTTGCTTGTTCGTCGGTTGATCACCGCCCCTCGGTCCC
>NZ_ANOG01000070.1 GCF_000346295.1 Rhodopirellula maiorica SM1
AGATGGCATTGGGCTTGCGCCTCGTTCTACGCGAGAAGTTGGTGATGGCGGTCGCGTTGCCATCGCTGTGTTTCCTAGCGTTCCTCTCCAACCCCCGAATGCGAAACGATGACGGTCGTCCTGACGGAATCTCCCGCCGACCTCGAACCCACCGATCCCTTGGATATGTTGGTCGTGGCTCCCCATCCCGATGATGCCGAATTAGGCATGGGGGGGACGATTGCGAAAATGATTTCGTCGGGTTGGCGTGTTGGTGTCTTGGATTTGACGACGGGTGAGCCGACGCCGCACGGCAGCGAGTCGTTGCGACGAAGCGAAACGAACCGAGCATCCGAAGCGTTAAAGTTGACTTGGCGAGGGAATGCGGGGCTCGAAAATCGTCGGCTTTTGCACACGCTAGAGACCCGCGAATTGGTCGCCAGCTATTTTCGTGTGCTCAGACCGAAATGGGTGTTCGCACCTTATTGGCAGGATGCTCATCCCGACCATGTCGCGGCAACTGATTTGATCGAAGCGGCGCGGTTTTGGGCGAAGCTAAGCAAAACCGAAATGCCGGGCGATCCGTTTCACCCCGAACGCGTCTTCTATTACTACTGTATCCATCTGCGATTGGCGGTTCAGCCCAGCTGGATTGTTGACATCAGTGACCACTGGGATGCGAAACTTGCTTCGATTGAGGCTTACCAGAGCCAATTTGTGACCGGTCGAAGCACGCAGTCTCCGACGATCTTGGATCGGCTTCGTGACGAAGCGTCCAATTGGGGACGATTGATTAATCGCCGTTATGGCGAACCCTTTGCAACCAAAGAACCGCTGGCGCTGACCTCGTTGGAATGCATTCTGTAACCGCCGCATTTACGGGCGTTTTCCTAGCAATCATGCGGGTGCGGAATATTCACAAATTTCAGCCGTTGCGGCAGTAACACGTCACGGTCGCATCGCGGTATATTGCGTGTGGATAGGAAGCTAGCGATCGCCACGACCATTTGGGATGGGGCTCGCATCCGCCGATCGGTTATTGGAAACCGTTTGGCCCCTTTTCCTTTTCAACTTCGACACTATTCGTTCTCGTGTGTTTACCCATGCCTGTCAAAATGCAGCTCGCTCGGATCATCATTTCCGAACTCACTGAAAACCAAGTGATTTATCTTCAGGAAGAAGATGGAGATCGTGAGTTCCCGATCCTGATCGGCATCTTCGAAGCGACCAACATCGATCGTCGCGTCAAAGAAGAGTATCATCCGCCGCGACCGCTGACGCATGATTTGATTGTGCGAGTTGCCGATTCGTTGGGGGCCAAGATCGAAAGCGTGGTGATCACCGATTTGAACGACCACACCTACTTTGCTCAGCTGAATCTTCGCAAGCAGGATGGCGAAGTGATCACGATCGACTCACGGCCAAGCGATGCGATCGCGGTCGCCGTGACGTTCACGCCGGCGCTGCCGATCTACGTCAGCGAAAAGGTGCTCGAAGAAGCGACTTCGACACCGTTCTAACATCATGGATCGACTCGAGACTCCCGAAGCCGCACGCGACTACGTGCTATCCGCTCGTGGCAAAGGCCAACGCGTTGGTATCGTTCCCACGATGGGGGCGCTGCATCAAGGTCATTTGTCGCTGGCTGCCGAATCACAGAAACATTGTGATGCAACGATTGCGACGATCTTTGTGAATCCAACTCAATTTGCGCCTCATGAAGATTTGCAAAAATACCCGCGAACGCTGGAACAAGATTGCCAACAATTGGAGTCCCAAGGAGTCGCGGCGGTGTTCGTTCCCGAAACGAGCATGATCTATCCGCCGGGATTCAGCACCTATGTTCAGCCGCCTGCGGTCGCTGCGTCGTTGGAGGGTGAGTTTCGTCCTGATCATTTCCGTGGCGTTGCCACCATCGTGATGAAGCTATTCCAAATTTTGCCAGCTACGCATGCCTTCTTTGGACGCAAAGATTATCAACAATTAAAAGTCATCGAGGCGATGGTGCGTGATTTGAATGTCGGCATCAATGTGGTCGCTTGTGATACCGTCCGTGAACCCGATGGACTGGCACTCAGTAGCCGTAATCGCTATCTCGATCCCCAGCAGCGGCAGACTGCCTTGCAAATCTTTGGGGCGTTGCAAAACACGCAGCAGCGGGTTCAAGCGGGTGAGACGAACGTTGCGGCGTTAGAGCGCGAAATGCATTGCGAATTGCTGGGCGGCGGCGAGGCAGCAAAATCGGTCGACAAAATTGACTATGCCACAATTGTGGACGCCGAATCCCTGGCACCGATGGAACAAATCGATCGTCCTGCGGTCGCCTTGATTGCCGCTTTTGTCGGTCAAACACGGTTGATTGACAATCAGCTTTTGTGACGGGGTCTTTTCGAACCCGGGCTCCCCTATCACTTGGCAAATAAGTTAGGCTTTGGCAACGACTAACCCGTCCACTTTCAAAGCGTAATTAGCATGATTCAACGAATTCTTGTCACCGGGGGAGCCGGCTTCCTCGGTTCGCATCTGTGCGAACGATTGGTTAACGACGGACATGACGTCATTTGCCTGGACAACTTTTTCACCAGCCAAAAATCCAACGTCGCTCATCTGTTAGGCCGTCCCAACTTTGAATTGATTCGACACGACATCACGCTGCCGATCTTTCTCGAAGTGGACCAGATCTACAACATGGCTTGTCCCGCCGCCCCGGGGCACTACCAATACAATCCGATCAAAACCATGAAGACCAGTGTGTTGGGTGCGATCAACATGTTGGGAGTCGCCAAACGATGTGGAGCGCGGATCTTGCAAGCCAGTACCAGCGAAGTCTACGGCGATCCCGAAGTCCATCCGCAAACCGAGAGCTATCGCGGTAGTGTCAATCCGATCGGCATCCGCGCTTGTTACGACGAAGGCAAACGGGCGGCGGAAACGTTGTTCATGGATTATCACCGCAGCAACAATGTGGATGTGCGAATCGTTCGTATCTTCAATACTTACGGTCCTCGGATGCATCCGTATGATGGACGTGTCGTGTCCAACTTCATTCGTCAAGCACTCAGCGGCGAAGACATCACGATCTTTGGCGAAGGATCGCAAACGCGTTCGTTCTGTTATCGAGATGACCTTGTCGATGTAATCATTGCGATGATGAACAAAGACAACTTTACCGGCCCGGTTAACATCGGGAATCCCGACGAGTTTACGATCCGCGAACTGGCGGAAAACGTAATGTCGCTGGTGGGATCAAAGAGCAAGTTGGTCACCCGGCCACTGCCATCGGATGACCCGACTCGGCGCCGTCCTGATATCGGATTGGCAAAAGAACAGCTCGGTTGGGAGCCGAAGGTGCCGCTAGCCGAAGGGCTGAAGCACACGATCGATTGGTTCAAAACGATTGACTTGTCCGACTACCGTCCGCCGACGCCGAACTTTAGCTAACACATTTCACCTCCCCGTTGGAGAGGTCAGAGTCGGCGGTAGCTGGCTCTGGGTGGGGCTCGTTGTGCT
>NZ_ANOG01000071.1 GCF_000346295.1 Rhodopirellula maiorica SM1
ATTTCGACGAAGACGCTCTCAGCCCCCAAACGTGCCAACAGCTCGACAACTCGATCCACCCCGTGACCTTTTGCGATCGACGACAGATCGACCTTCAACTCGGGCACCGACTTTTTCAGTGCTGGCGGATCGATTCGAACCGCCAACTTTTTGTAGCCCACCGATTCTCGCAGGCTTGTGATTTCCGTATCGCTGGGGATTTCGTTGGTCTTGGGATCGGGGCCAAAACTCCAGGCGTTGACCAGGGGGCCGACCGTGACATCGAAGGCTCCGTCGGTCGCTTCGGCGATCTCCAGCGCAGCGCTGACGACTTCGGCCGTTTCCAGGCTGACGTCGAACCAATCGGTCGAATCCGAATCGTTAAAGCGGCTGATTTCGGACGACTTTAGGTACGTCGACATTTGGTCGTTCACGCTGCGAAGCTCGGCATCGACTTCGATCGCAACGTCCGATTCAAACTCGGGCGGGTTGTAGATTTTGACCATGTAGGTCGTGCCCATGGTGTCGCCGCGAAGTTCGCGGATCGCCCCGCTGCTCGCAGGTGTCGTAGCGTTGACCACAGACGACGATCGAGCCGTTTGGTCTTCGCCCGCTGCGGCACAGACCGAACCGAGCAGCATTACCAAGGCAAAACAAAACGCAGCGAACGGAATCATTCGCTGCGTTGTCGTTAGAAGTATCATTTTAACCATTTTTAGTTATTGCGACGCGGCGGGCGAAATTCGATCCCGCGGCAAGCGTCCACGGCTCACCAAAACGATTGTCTCAAAGAAAATCGAGACTAACCGCCAAAGTCGTCGTAGGCGATGTTTTCTGGCTCGACACCGAGGTCATCCAACATCTTGAAGACAGCTTGGTTCATCATCGGAGGACCACAGATGTAGTACTCGATGTCTTCGGGAGCAGGATGATCTTTGAGGTAGTTTTCCAGCAACACTTGGTGGATGAAGCCTTGGTAACCGGTCCAATTGTCCGACGGCAGCGGTTCGGATAACGCGATATTGAATTTAAAGTTTGGAAACTCTTCTTCAATCTTACGGAAGTGATCAACATAGAACAATTCGCGACTCGAGCGACCACCGTACCAGTACGATACTTTGCGGTTGGTCTTGCCCCGCTTGAACAGTTCGAAGATATGGCTTCGCAGCGGTGCCATCCCGGCACCACCCCCGATGTAAACCATTTCGGATTCAGTGTCCTTGATAAAGAATTCACCGTAGGGACCGCTGATCGTCGCCTTGTCACCCGGTTTCAGGTTAAAGATGTAACTACTCATCTTACCGGGAGGTGTGTTTTCCGGAGCACGTGGTGGCGGCGATGCGACACGCACGTTCAGCATGATAATGCCCTTTTCGCCCGGATAGTTGGCCATCGAATAAGCACGCACCACGGGCTCTTCGACCTTCGAGACATAACGCCAGACGTTGAACTTGTCCCAATCCTCGTGGAACCGTTCATCGATATCAAAGTCTTTATAGTTGACAACATGAGGCGGACATTCGATTTGAATGTAACCACCGGCTTTGAAGTCGACCTCTTCGCCAACAGGTAATTCGAGCACCAATTCCTTGATGAACGTCGCCACGTTGTTGTTGCTGCGAACGGTGCATTCCCACTTCTTGGTTTCGAATGCTTCGGCAGGAACCTCAACAACCATGTCCTGTTTGACAGCGACTTGGCAAGAAAGACGTTCGCCTTCAGCGGCTTCTTTCTTGTTGATGTGCCCTTTTTCGGTAGCCAAGATCTCTCCGCCACCCGATTCGACTTTGACTTTGCACTGGGCACAGGTTCCCCCGCCACCACAGGCACTGGAAACGAACACCCCTGCGTCGGCGAGAGCCCCGAGCAGCTTACCCCCCGCCGGCACTTCGATTTCTTTTTGGTGGTTAATCGTGATCTTGACTGGCCCCGAAGCGACCAACACGCTCTTCGCGGCAAGAATGATCAAAACAAGTGCGATGACCACGACGGTAAACATCGCGACGCCAAGTAGGACGGTTTCCATAACTACAAAACTCGTCAGAAGTTCAATGATTTGATTTGAAAAACGCGATTGACCGAACAGGGGTCATCGCACCAAGCTCGTTACAGCTGAATACCGCTGAACGACATAAACGCAAGTGCCATCAATCCCACCGTGATGAACGTGATTCCCAAACCACGTAGCGGCGGCGGCACATCGCTGTATTTCATCTTTTCACGAATCCCAGCCAACGCCGCGATCGCAAGCGCCCAACCGACACCACAACCAACACCGAAGAAACACGATTCAACGAAATCGTACTTGCGTTGTTCCATGAACAACGAAGCCCCCAGGATTGCACAGTTCACGGTGATCAGTGGCAAGAAGATCCCCAACGCGTTGTAAAGCGGTGGAAAGAACTTATCGAGCGTCATCTCGAGAATTTGCACCATTGCCGCGATCACACCGATGTAACTGATGAAACCGAGGAACGCCAAATCTACCGTCGAGAAATCGACCGTCGATGTGCTGATGAAGTTGTTTGCCCACACCAGGGCACCCTTCTTCAAAAACCACGAGTAAATCAATTGGTTCGCAGGCACCGTGATCGCTTGGATCACAATCACCGCGACGCCAAGCCCGAGAGCCGTTTTGACATTTTTGCTGATTGCCAAAAACGTACACATCCCCAAGAAGAAGGCGAGTGCAAGATTCTCGACAAAGATCGATTTGATCAGAATGCTAAGGTAATGTTCCATTGAATTAAGCCTCTTCGATTTGTTCAGGCTTCCACGCACGAATGATCCAGATCAGAAAACCGATCAAGAAAAACGCACTGGGCGGTAAGAGCATCAAGTTGTTCGGGTTGTACCAGCCGCCGTTGCGAGTCAATTGCATGATCTCGTAACCGAAAATGGAACCGCTACCAAACAGCTCGCGGAAAAAAGCGACGAACAGCAGAACCAGACCGTAGCCGAGTCCGTTGCCAAAGCCGTCAAGAAAGCTGATGCCAGGACTGTTTTTCATCGCAAACCCTTCGGCGCGTCCCATCACGATACAGTTCGTGATGATCAGCCCGACGAAGACCGACAATTGCTTGCTGATGTCGAACAAGTAAGCCTTCAGCACTTGGTCGACCACAATCACAAGCGACGCGATCACGGTCATCTGAACGATGATCCGGATGCTGCCGGGAATGTAGTGACGAATTGCACTGACGGCGGTGTTACTGAATGCGGTGACCGCAATCACCGCGATCGCCATCACAACCGACGTTTCCATCTTGGTCGTGACCGCCAAAGCGCTACAAATCCCGAGGATCTGCAGTGCAATCGGGTTATTGTCGAGCACGGGTCCAAACAGGACCTTGTTTACTCTTCCAGCTGCCATTTTATTCGTCTCCCTGTTTGGGTTCGCCGTCGCTTGGTTCGGGGCTCGATTCTTCGCTAACCTCAGGCTTCTCTTCGGCAGCGGGTTCTGCCTCGGCCTGCGGAGCCTCTTCCGACTTCGGAGCTTCCTCGGTCTTCGGGGCTTCCTCAGACTTAGGGGCTTCCTCAGACTTAGGGGCTTCCTCGGTCTTCGCTTTTTCCTCTACCGCAGGCTTCTCTTCGGCCTTGGGTTCGTCGTCCGCCTTGGGAGCTTCCTCTTTTTCAGGAGCTTCCTCTGCTGGGTCCGACTTTGGCTCGGCTTCTTCCGCGGCCGCTTCTTCCTGCTTCGGCTCGGCCTTCATCTCAGCGTCGTCGGCCTTTGGCTCTTCAGCTTTGGGCTCTTCGACTTCGACGACTTCCTGCTTCGGCTCGGGCTTCTTTTCTTCGGGCTGCTTCGGCTTGGGCTTCACCACGACGGTTTTCTTGGCCTCAGGTTTCTTGGCAACCGGTGCTTCGGTTTCGCCCTCTTGAGCCGCGATTTCCGTTTCCAACTGATCCAGGAACGGGCCGTAACCTTCGTCGCTGGCCCAGTAACGAATCAGATTCGTGACCCCACGGCTTGTGATCGTGGCTCCGGAGAGTCCATCGACAGCGTAGGGATTTCCGTCGGGCGCGGGGCCTTTGTAGACCTCCGCCATCGGCTCACCGTTTTCATCAAACAGTTTTTGGCCTGGCCACTGAGCTTTCCAGCTCGGGTTGTCGACTTCGCCACCAAGTCCGGGGGTTTCGCCGTGCTCGTAGAAAGTCAACCCTTGGATCGTTTGTAGATCGCTCTTCAAAGCCAAGTAGCCATAAAGAGTCGACCACAATCCTTTGCCGTAGACTGGCAACACGACTTGACGAATCTTTTCTTCACCCGGTTTACGAACGAAGTAAACACGTGCGACTTTTTCGCGACGTTGTTCACCGAGGTCGTACTTGGGATTTTCGATCCGGACGCTTTCGTCGTCTTTGTCGATTGCTTCGCGAGGATCGTATTGTTCGATATCCAGTTCGGTGTTGTATTGGCCGGTTTCCAAATCGACCAACTTTTCACTCACACGACTGTACAAATCGGCAACCTGGTCACGACTTAACTCGCTGGCCGGTTTACCGAATTCGCCCATCGACAACCCGGCCGCATCGAGAATATTCCGCTGGCGGTCCAGCTTCTTGTTCTCTTCCTGCAGCGGTCGCAATTGAACCGCAGCAAAGCTGACGGCCAACGAACAGACGACGCATAATACCGCGGCAACGCCAACGGTGTAGAAAACTGAATCACGTTGTTGCATAGCGTGCGAGCCTCCGTCGGACGTTAGCTTGAACCACAAAATAATCGATCAACGGTGCAAACACGTTGCCGAACAAAATTGCCAGCATGATCCCTTCCGGGAACGCGGGATTAATCACGCGGATCAGGACGGTCATAAAACCAATCAATCCGCCATAGATCCATTTGCCTTTTTCGGTCATCGAGGCGCTGACCGGGTCGGTGGCCATAAAGACCAATCCGAATGCCAAGCCGCCGACGACGAGGTGCCAATAAAATGGCACGGCCATCATTGCGTTGGTTTGCGTTGCCACGCCATTAAGCAATGACGAGGTCGCGATCACGCCGAGCACGACCGCCAACATGATTCGCCAAGACCCGATGCCTGCGGCGATTAAGATCGCGGCACCGACGATGCACAACAGCGCGCTCGTTTCGCCAACGCAACCTTGGATCGTGCCCAGGAAGGCGTCCATCCAAGTGATCGCTCCTTCTTCGTTCCAGCTGTATTGGATATGGCTTAGCGATGCGATCGCCGGATTCGAGATGGCGGCTCCGGCTTCGGCAGCCGCTTCCGCATTGGGGGCGGCATTGGCGTTCGCCATTTGCCCCAAGGCGGTCGCACCACTGAACCCATCGGCTGCGGTCCAAACCTTGTCGCCGCTGATTTCCCCCGCATAAGCGAAGTACAAAAATGCACGACTGGTCAAAGCGATGTTCAAAAAGTTTCGGCCCGTTCCGCCAAACACTTCCTTGGCCACAATCACACCAAAGGCAATGCCTAGTGCGACTTGCCACAGAGGAATCGTCGGCGGCAGCGTTAGCGGAAACAGCAATCCGGTGACCAGAAATCCTTCGTTGATTTCGTGGCCGCGAAGCACACTGAACACCATCTCGATGTGACCACCGACAAACATACAAACGATGTAAATCGGCAGAAAGAAGATCGCCCCCAGGACAAAATTGTCCGCATGGTTGCTGGAATCGTTCTCGAAACCGATCGCGTGGTGAATCGTATAATGCCAGTCGCCGGTGTGGTCGATCCCCGCAGCCGCCATCGCTTCGATGGCAGTGTTGGCTTGGTATCCGACGTTCCACATCCCAAACAAGGTCACCGGCACCAAAGCCATCACAACCGTGATCATCATCCGTTTCAGGTCGATGGCATCACGGACATGGGTTTGGCCCTTGGCGACTTCACCGGGCGTGTACAGAAACGTGTCTAACGCTTCGTAGACTGGATACGCAATCTCCAATGCTCCACCCTTGGCAAACAAGGGGTGGACTTTGTCAAGCGCGTCTCGGAGTGCTTTCATAAGTGTGTTCCCACGGTTGGGATGAAATTTCAATGAACGGGGGTCAATAGGGTTCGCGGCACTGTGACGTTGTCTGTACCTCTCGCCATGGCGAGAGACAAACCGTCTCAGTAATCGGACTAACCTTCTCGCTCGATCGTCGCCAAGCTTTCACGCAGCAACGAACTGTATTCGTACTTGCCAGGGCAAACAAAAGTGCACAGAGCGAGATCTTCCTCTTCGAGCTCCAAAGCACCCAATTGCTGTGCCTCGTCGGTATCGCGGTAAATCAGCGAACGCAGAAGCTGGGTTGGCAAAATGTCCAACGGCATAACCTGCTCGTACGTGCCCAACGGCACCATCGCTCGTTCGCTGCCATGAGTGGTGGTGGTCATCGCAAACTTCTTACCCGGCATTCCCGCCGAGGCGTAAACTCGCGAAACCGAAAACTTGTCGAACCCGGGGCCTTGCCAGCCCAAGAATTCACGCTGATGGCCTTCGGCCAAAACAGAAACCTGATTGTGGTAACGCCCCAAGAACCGGAACCGCCCCGCTGCGGTTCGGCCATTGAGGACCGAACCGGATACGACACGCTGCTGGACGTCGGTTTGCGTCTCGCCTTCGATTAATTCGGCAAGATCGACCCCCAAACGGGTTTCGAGCAAGCGAGGCTGATTCACCAACGGACCGCCAAGCGAGATCACTCGCTGCGTGTCCAAAGTTCCGGTTTGCAACAGCGAACCGATCGCACAAACGTCTTGGTAATTGATGTACCAAACCGTCTTTGTCGGACCGACCGGGTCGAGGAAATGAATATGGGTGCCGACCAATCCGGCAGGATGCGGGCCAGCAAAACTTTCGATCTGCACACCGTTGGTCGAGGCGCCGGGGATCTGAGCCCCTTCGCTCTTGCAAACGAACACCTTGCCTTCGGTCAATTGCTTGATCGCAACCAAACCGAGCGAAAACTGCTCTTTGCGGTTGGCCATCGCCACAACGGGGTCAGCCGCCAAGGGATTGGTGTCAATCGCTTGGACGAAAATCGAGTGAGGCTTGGTACCCGGGACAGGCACCTTGCCGTAAGGCCGAGTGCGAAACGCCGTCCACAATCCGCTTGCGATCAAATACTTTTCGACACCGTCACGGCCTAAGGCTGCGGGATCGGATCCACGAACGCCTTCGTACTCCACACGGTCATCGCCATCGACTTCGATTACCAGCGACTCGAATTTCCGCTTGGCACCGCGGTTGACCTCAACCACTTTTCCCGAGGCGGGAGCGACAAACAACACGCCCGGTGTCTTTTTGTCTTCGAATACGGGCTGACCTTGGCGAACCGTGTCACCTTCGCCTACCAACATGGTGGGTTTCATCCCCACGTAGTCATCACCGATGAGCGCAACGTGGCGAACGTGCTTGGCAACGGCGATGCGTTGCTCCGGAGCGCCCGCGAGGGGCAGATCCAAACCTTGTTTGATCGTTGTCATTGTTGTGAAAGTGCCGAAGACGAATGACGAACCAGCCGCGTGTGACAGGACCACCTAGGAAGACGTTTCACTGGGCAAATCAGCCAAGCGGCGCCTCGATGCGAGGCAACCAACAACCATTTGCGTTACAGATCAGTCAATTTGCTCTGGAAACGCGGTAAACCAACGAGCGATCGCACAGTTTGTGAAACTTTTCACAAAGTAGACTCGAGACAATGCCCGCGTTCAGAACAGGGTTCATCAGCAGGCGTGATCGGTGCGGAGCGTCGTGCTTCAGCGTCAATTTCGAGCAGGCAGGCCTGCCAATTTGGTTGGCAGAACTTTTGCGGCACTAAATATGGCACAGCGAGCTAAAACTGGCAACGGCATACTTTCGAGATGCTTCGAGAAGTGTGACGCACAGTCACAAAGTGGGCTGATCTTCCCGTAGGCAGCCGCAAGGAGACAATCCTAGGTACCAAAAAACTTACGGCTCGACGCGACACCCTATTATCGGGTTATATAGAGGGCAAGAGCTCGATTGCGCAACGCACGGAACCTTTCATTGGCGTCACTGAACGCCCGTGACCGTCGTTTTTTCTCAGGCGGGCGTGTTTATTTTTTTAACGGTCGCGAGCGCTTCGCACGGACTCTCCTCACCCAACAAAACTGATTCAAACATGACATCTGCGTCACTCGATCAAACCGACAACGCACTCTCGTCCGCCTCCCCATCCGACAGCACGAAGACGAATCCCTTGCGACGAAACGATATTCGCAACGTAGTCATCATCGCCCACGTTGACCATGGAAAAACGACTCTGGTTGACTGTTTGCTACGGCAAAGTGGTCAATATCGCGACACCGAGCTGAAGGGCGAGCGGATTCTCGATTCGAACGACCTCGAACGTGAACGCGGCATTACGATCCTGTCCAAGAACATTGCGATCCACTACCGCGGCGTGAAGATCAATTTGATCGACACCCCAGGTCACGCGGACTTTGGTGGCGAAGTCGAACGCGTGGTCAAGATGGCCGACGGAGCGCTCGTGCTTGTGGATGCAGCCGAAGGCCCGATGCCACAAACCCGTTTCGTGCTCGAAAAGGCGTTGCAAGCCGGAGTTCGTCCGATCGTTGTGGTGAACAAGGTCGACCGTCCCGACGGCCGACCTCACGAAGCGCTCGACGAGGCTCTTGAATTGCTTGCGGAATTGGGCGGCGAAGAGCAGCTCGACAATGCATCCTATGTCTACGCCAGCTCGAAGGAGGGGTATGCCACGCATGACCCCGAGACGGCGACCACCGACATGCGCCCGCTGCTCGACTTGCTGGTCGATTCGCTGCCTGGCCCTGAGGTCGAAAACGAAGCGCCCCTCCAAATGATGGTCACGACGCTCGACTGGAGCGAGTACGTTGGCCGGATTGCGGTTGGCCGAATCAGCGCCGGAAAAATCGAAGCAGGCCAAACCATTGACCTGCACCAAAAAGGCGGAGTGAGCAAGCAGAAGGTCGGCGGACTGTTCGTTTTCGACAAACTCGGTCGTGTCGCTGCCGATACGGTCGAAGCAGGTGACATTGTCGCCATCGAAGGACTCGGCAACATCGAAATCGGCGACACCATCTCGGCCGTTGATGCCAACAACGCACTGCCTCGCTTGACCGTCGACGAACCGACGCTGGAAATGGTATTCAGCGTAAATTCCTCGCCCATGGTTGGCCGTGAAGGCAAGTATGTAACGACGCGGCAACTGAAAGCTCGGCTGGAGAAAGAACTCGAACGCAACGTAGCACTTCGCGTCGAAATGGTCGAAGGCACCGAAGCCTATGCTGTCAAAGGCCGTGGCGTTTTGCACTTGGCCGTTTTGATCGAAACGATGCGTCGCGAAGGCTTCGAATTGAGCGTCGGCAAGCCTCGCGTGATTTTCAAAGAGATCAATGGCAAGAAACACGAACCGTTTGAAACCCTTCGTGTGGAAGTCCCAACCGACGCCATGGGCCCAGTGATGGAATTGGTTGGAAATCGCCGCGGCACACTCGAAGAACTATCGCAGCGTGGCGAATACAGCCTGCTTCGCTTCCTGATTCCATCACGTGGCTTGATCGGATTGCGTACACGATTGCTCAACGCGACTCGCGGAACGGCGATCATTCACCACCGCTTTGAAAGCTACCGCGCCGTCGAAGGCGATCTGCCCAAGCGTGCCAACGGCGTTTTGGTTTCGATGACCAGCGGCAAAACGATGCCTCACGCGATGTTCTTGCTGCAAGATCGCAGCGAATTGATCGTGCCTGCGGGTGTGGAAGTTTACGAAGGCATGATCGTTGGCGAAAACGCTCGCGAGAACGACATGATCGTCAATCCGTGCCGCGAAAAGAAACTGACCAACGTTCGCGCCTCGGGCAGCGACGACAACGTGATCCTGAAACCGTCACGAACATTGTCGCTCGAAGCCGCTTTGGAATACATCGAAGAAGACGAGTTGGTCGAAGTCACGCCAGAAAACATTCGACTGCGAAAGATCTTGTTGACCGAGTCGGCACGTCGCCGCCAAGGTCGCAGCGGCTAAGCGATTTCAGTAGGCAGTCATTTTGCCCAATCGATCTCGCCCAATCATTCTCACCCGAACGGCCGTAGCGAAACTCGCGAAGAGTTTCGGGGCACTGGCCGTGGGGGATAATCTAGCGTGGCCTCCGCCACGCTAAAAATACGCAAACGCTAGATGAGAACCGTGTTTCTCGGCGTTTAACAATCAGCGTTTAACAATCAGCGTTTAACAATCAGCGTTTTCCAATCGTTGTTTAACTATCGTTGTTTAACTATCGTTTAATACGGTTTTTCGAACGATTCGGGCAGCGACTGGATCTGCATAAACCGAATCACTGCGGTGATTCGTGGTCGTGGCGTTTGATTCGGATTCGATCGATGAATCAGGTGACGATTGAACATCACCAGCGAACCGGGGTCGGCTTCGAAGACGACCTCCTCGAACGCTTCTTCGTATTCGCGGATTCCTTGCGGCACCAACGTGGTCGCCCCGTTCTCGTGTTCTTTGACTTTGTCAAACGGCAATTTGCCCATCACGTGACTTCCACGCAGCACGCTCATCGAACCGTTTTCGCGAGTGGCGCGTTCAAAAATCGGCAAACAAAAATTGACTCCGTTGCCGTCAAACACGTCATACGTACTCTCTTGGTGCCACCCCCACGTCAACCGCGTCGAATTGGGGATACAGAAAATGATGTGCGAATCGACGTCGATCAACACGCCGGAATCCGTTGATATCACCTGCTCGACGACGTCCCGACACTGCTCTCGCAACCGGTTCATCGCTGCCGATTGATGGCTGACGCGATAGATGTTGTAGAGCGCCCGATCGTTTTCCTGGTTCAAGCGAACACAGGCTTCCAACGGCGATTCCTCAGGCAGCGAGTACTGGGCGACCATCCTGGTGATCGCATCCCGCATTTCGGCAATCGCAGCCATATCGATCACACGGTCCAAGACCACAAAGCCGTGGTTTTCGTATTCCCATTGCTGGTCGAGAGAGAGTTTAAACCGAGCGGGTAACGCTTCGGTTCCAGAGCGGTCGACCTGATTTGCGATGGCGTTTGCTTGTCCGTCCACTGAGCAACTTCCTTTCGCTATGAGCATTTGGAATAAAACCGTGCCCCGACTACTGGTGAATTAAACAAGTTCACGACTGCGAAAGAAAGTGTTTACGCCAAGTTTTTAAAAAAAACTACTTGTGCACTGGTGAACGTAATTCAACGCCAGCGACAACCGCACGCACCGGTAACCATGCGTTAGTCAACTTTCCTCGCGGATGCTTAAACATCGCTGGCTGGCGACGATAATGTGATCTAACACGATAATTCCGAGCAATTTACCCGCGTCGGTCAGTCGACTGGTCACTTGGATATCTTCGCGGCTTGGTGTTGGATCGCCGCTAGGATGGTTGTGAACGAGCAAGATCGCCGAGGCCGCGTCGCGAATGGCTGGGCGAAATACTTCGCGTGGATGGACCAAACTGGCATCGAGCGTGCCGATCGTGATTTGATGCGTTCGAATCGGCTTATGCTTTGTATCAAGCGTGACAATATGGAACTCTTCCTGAACCGCATCGGTTGCCAACCTCGCAAATTCATTCGCACAGTACTGAATTGCTGACTCGGTGCTGGTGATTTTGATTTCGTCCTGGCGATGGCTCGCTTGTGCCGCAGCCACACGACGCCCCAATTCGATGCCTGCCATGATCTGCGCATAGCTGACTCGGTTGATCGTCGGGCTGATTTCGCGAAGCTCCTCTCGATCGGTTCGTGGCAGTTTTTCCAGGTGCATGGCAAAACGATTGCCGAGCAGATTGCCGCCTGCGATCGCCGACTGTTTCTGTACCCCGACGCGAATCAGAATTGCCAACAAATCTCCATTGCTGAGAGAGGCCGCGCCGTTGCGAAGCAATTTTTCGCGAGGCCGTTCGTGCTCGGGCGTTTCCCTGACTTGCAGCCCATGGATTTGTTGGTCGATCCATTTCTCGGGCTGAAACTGCTCCGGTTCACACCAGCGGAACCGATGCTGGTCATCCACGACAATTCGTTGCAAGATGCCTTCACGAACCAACGTTTTCAGTGTCGAGGTGACGTAGGCCGGTTTGGCCGGCTCGCACACCGACTTTGCTTGCTCCGAAGAAAACTCGTCAAGCGCCGTCAGCGGCTCGATGACTTGTGCCAAGCGTTTGCGTCGATCTGTGGACATCGGATCAACCTCGCGGACCGTCGCGGAAAAGATTTGATCCTTATCCTAGCACGCTGGCTCGCTGCAGTGGAAAACATCGGGGGCGTTTTTATCAAACAAATACAGCAAGATTCTGCAGCCACCTCGGCGAACCCGATCACGATGCTTTGGGCGTTTCCTACTAATACTCACTCGCGAAAGTCATAACGCTTTTGCTCGGCGTGCATCACCGTGGACAGAAAATTCTTCAGCTTCGGTCGCGTGTGAGCATTGATGCGAACACTCTTGGAACCGTCGGCAGCGGCAATCCAGCCGCTGGTTAAGTCCAAATCCAATTCCACTTTCTCGAATCGTTTTCCGTTGGGGTCGGTCAAGCGAAAACGAATCCGCTCGCGGTTTTCGACATCCGCAATCCGCTCTGAAAGAGGGCGGTTCCCCTGGGTATCCCATTCGTAGTTGCGTTCTTCCAGCAATGCTTGTCGCAGTAGCCCGAGCCCAGGCATGGCGGTCAAATTGATCGGCTCTTTTCGCTCGCCATCAATTGGAATGATTTCAAACCGCTCACCAAGCTGCAGTGCGACGATCGTCTCTTGGCCCCAAAATTCGGTGCTCTTCTCGATCTTGGTCCGCCGCCCGGTAATGCTAAAGTAGGCACCAATTGCCGCCAAAACGACCACCGCGATGCCAATCAGCAAGCCTCGCCGAGTGATGCGAGCTCGTGGATCGTTGTACTTGTCGGCGTGGGTAGTTTCCGTTTCCAAAAAATCGTCTCGTCTGCAGGGTGTCGGTTTACGAGGTGGTGGTGTGTCAGATAGGCTTCCGGCGGGGAATCAAGCACAAAATGCACTCTCAACTGATCTGAACCAGAAGCTTATCGCACTGTAAGCTACAGGCAAATGACACCGATTTTCCCAGTCAAATTCCCATTCCCCTTCCACCGCAACGCTTCGAGTCCTGTTATGACCTCGGCTTCCCACCCCCATCCAACGCTCTGTGTCGAAGTCCCGCTTGGTGACCGCAGCTACAACATCAATATCGGCACCGATCAAATCGACTCGTTTGGCCAAATGCTGTTGGCGACTTTGCCAGACCTCTCTCACGCGTTGCTGATCGCCGACGCGGCGGTCGAAGATCCGTGGGCGAAGCGATTAACCGACTCGCTTGCAGAGCGATCCAACCAGCATGGAACGCCGATTCGCGTCAGCTATCGGTCAGTCCCCTCGGGCGAAACGAGCAAATCAGTTTCTCAGCTGAGCGACATCTGGCAATGGATGCTCGACAGTTCGACCGACCGCAGCAGCGTGCTGATCGCGGTCGGCGGCGGCGTCATCGGGGATTTGGCTGGGTTCGCGGCCGCTTCATATACACGCGGAATCCGGTTTATTCAGGTCCCTACCACGCTACTGGCGATGGTCGACAGCAGCGTCGGGGGCAAAACGGGGATCAATCTCCCGACATCCAAAAACATGGTTGGCGCCTTCTGGCAACCTTCGCTGGTAATGATTGATACCGATGTGTTGTCGACGTTGCCCGATCGAGCATACATCAGCGGATTGGCCGAGGTAATCAAATACGGCGTGATCGATGATGCCGCCTTTTTCGATTGGCTGGACGCTAACGCAGCGAAACTTGTCGCTCGCGATGACGAAGCGGTCCGGCACGCGATCGCCGAGAGCTGTCGATCCAAATCGCGAGTGGTGGGTGAAGACGAACGCGAAACGAGTGGCCGCCGGGCGATTTTGAATTACGGCCACACATTCGCGCATGCCATCGAAGCGACCGCAGGTTATGGCGAACTGCTGCATGGCGAGGCGGTTGCCATCGGCATGCAGATGGCCGCCAACATGGCTGTCGATTTGGGAATGTGCGAGGCGAGTTTATTGAGTCGACAAACCGCGCTGCTGAGGGCTTGTGGATTGCCAACGACGTTTGCCGCAGCCGATGTCGATGCGATGTTGCCGGTCATGCAGCGTGACAAAAAAGTGTCTCATGGCAAACTCCGATTCATCCTGCCCGAGCGAATCGGCAGCGTCGGCTTGGTAGGCGACATTGATCCCGCTGCTGTAATCCGGGCAATCAAATCGTGCCGGTAGTGTTCCCGGGCCAATACTGCTTCTGGCAAGAGACCGAACAGGGCCCCCGCGCCGCTGCTACGCCAAC
>NZ_ANOG01000072.1 GCF_000346295.1 Rhodopirellula maiorica SM1
TGTCCAGCAGCAACGGTACAGATTCGGTGGAATTGTCCTCAACGATCCACATCAATTGACTCACTAATCCGTCATAATCATGGCCGTCAGCGCGAATGGCTATCAGCAGTTCCGGCAGCGCGTTCAATCCATCCATGTTGGCGATTGCCAGCCCTACGTTTTCTCTCACAAACAAATCATCAGTCTCCTTGAGCAGTTTATAAAGCTCTGGCAGGTGACTGCGATCTTCAAGTTTGTCAAGCTCTTGCGCTGCCTTGATGGCAGCCTTGAATTCGACTTCGTTGCCACCAGTGTTATGCAGAGCAGCGATGAGCGCCGCAAACTCCTCGTCACCCATCTGTTTCGATTGCCTTTCTAGCTTCGGATGATATTTCGGCGCGTCGTTCTGGTCCGTGTTTGGCGTTGCTACCCGGGTAGCGTCCTCTGGTGGCGTCGGGAGGGATGATTCCACGCCCGAGTCGTCTGAACCATCCTTTTCCACGAGTTGCCGAGAACACCCAGTTTCGGCGAGAACAAATACGCATGCAACGAATACGATGCTGATCTTTGTCCTAGTCATGTCTATGGGCTCCCTGACGGGCGCTCTGCGGTAGAACGGCACGGTTCAGCGGGCGGCGGCGAACGACTCAGCCATTTCGAGAATGGCGACCACCGCCGCTCCGTTGCAGTACGCCCAGCATGGGCGTGATCTTGTGGGGTGCCCTCATTCCAAAAAGTCAGTCCCCTGTACTTAGTTCCGGTTTCTTTCATGGAGTCAGTATACCAAATGAAATTCTAACGAAAGAACAGTATGAGGCCCCTTTCCTTAGAACACCCGGCAACTGCTCCGGAGGTGACGATCCTTGCTCAAAACCGTCGCCAGACATATTCACGCCAAGCCCCGCGTTTGTTGCAAGCAGAAACCCGCCTGCGCGGACGACACTTCCCAGTCGCAACGCGACGACAAGTGGTAGCCCCGGACGTGAGTCCGGGGTACAGCGTTGTAGTAGCCACCACAGAGTCGCGAAGCGACGGCAGGTGTCAATACGGAAAAGGAGGACAATCGATTAAAATATGGAAGGTTAGAAAATCGGTGAGGCATGAAATCATCTTTCCTTTGCCAAGCATCAATCCGTCTCAATATCTTTTTGCCACCCATCTTTTTGCCGGTTCTTTCCGCCGGGTGACTGCCGAGCGGACATTTACCTAGAGGCTACCTACTTCGGCCCGCCCATCCTTCCTGACATCCGGTCAAAAGAAGGCAACCAAAGGTTGCGGCAGGAAAATGAGGAGGGGCAGGAAAATGTCTGAACCCGAAGAAACTGGTAATGGGTGCCAGCACAAATGCTTCGCAGCCGATGTCCAACGAAAGATTGAACGCAGTAAAGCTGGACCAAGTTCGCGTGAGTCGAAATAAACACGGATTGCGGCTTGTTACTGGAAGCAGTGGAAGAAGTCGAAAACACGTCTTCGCAACCTGATGTCATTGGGCTTGTCGTACCGGGAGGCCCGTCCGTTCGCGTTTAGCGGCAAAGGCCCATGGCGTCTTTCCAAGACGTCGGGAGTCCAGCGTGCGTTATCCAGCGTGCACCTAAAGAGTGAGGGCTTACCCAAGTCTAGAAGAACGCCCGCAACCGCTAGCATCCTCGCGGCGAATCGCCCCCCTTCGAATCGTTATTGTGCGGACCCGCATGCTAGGTGATGTGGGAGGGGCGCCGGAGCAATCCGGCCCCCTATCCCGATCGGGATGGTTCTGGCTGTTCCTCGTGCTCGTACTCGTACTCAGCATCGCGGTACTCGTACTCGCTAGCAGCATTGTACTCTTCTCCGGTCTCGGACACGACATCCGCTCTTCCAATCAATCGTGTCAGCATCGATACGATGCGTTTGAGCATCCGCTTCAGTTCGTCGTTTGATTCGTCATCAATTCCATCGGTTGCGGCAAGCACGTCCTGAATCGAGGCGCAATCGAGAGCCGATCCACGGGCGATGTCGAGAAATCGATTGCGATCCTTGAGGCTGTGTTTGCCGTTGCCCTCGGCGATGTTCAGCGGAATCGATTGTGCCGCGCGGAGCCATTGATCGCGGGCGTGACGATGAAGTCCGTTAAGCGATTTGGCGATGGCGAATGATTGAGCAACGTAAGCAATCGAGAAACGATAAACGTCGAGTCGATCGTGGTCGAAGATTGGCTCTGTCAGCTGTGCCCCATTCGAGTACGAGTACGATCTCTTACATGCCAGAACGGCTGCCGTAACCGGGCGGCCGCCAAAAGACTTTGATTTCAAAACCCGCGTCGTCGGCCGCTCCGGTTGACGGCATTGTTATCGCTCTTTTGGGTCGTCGGCCGCAAGCTGGCGAATCGCTTTGTCTCGCCATTGGCGGAAACTGTCCCATGACTCCGAGTTCGCGTTCGCCACATCTACGATCACGTTTTCGCCGACATCGATGACCGACCACCGAGTGTTTGAACATATGAATTGAAGAACCGGAAGTGGGTCTCCATTGCCACGTACTTCGGCATTGATCCAGTCAATCTCCGGAGTGTCTGACGTGTAGAACTGGATTGAGAGGTCATCATGCTCAAAGCCCGCTTCCAGCTTTGGTCGCGCCATTGCGTCGCGGACGGCAGGAGGCATCATTGCGAGCATTTCGTCCGGTGGCATTGGTGGACGCTGCAGTTCAACACCCGGCACAGCTTCGGCCAACGCAGCGATCACATCATCGCGAAGGCCAAGCGGCTTTCTGCTGTCCCGTGTTCCGTTGATGATCGTGATTTCCCACGGCATGGCGAATACTCTGAAGTGATAACGGTTGCGATATGCGGGCGGCGGCGAACGACTCAACCACTGCGGAAACGGCGACCACCGCCGCTCCGTATCATCGCGTGGTTATCCGTCCGGTATGTCGGGGGAGTAACGGACGCGACCCACCAACTCTCGTTGCATGGGAGGCACGGCAAACAGGCCCTCACCGGCATTGTAGATGCAAAGCTCGGGTATCCCCATCGTGTCGAACAGACTGGAATGCGATTCAATCAGTTCGTAATCTGACACTGGCGGCAGCCCCATATCTTCGTTTAGTTCGTTCTCTGTCTCCACGTCAGATGAGTTCATGAAACGGGAGGATGACCCATCCGGTGAATATAGTTTTAGATCAACGACTCCGGCAGTGTCGTTTGCACAATACTCGAGTACACGACAATTGAGGGTCGAAGCAAAGCTGGCGGTGTTTAGCGGTAGATTACGACCGACCGAGTGAAAGATCACGGACCATGGAGCATCGTTGATCTCAACAACCGTGCCGGAGGGATCGAATAGCGAGTCCGAACCGTCAACCCATTTGCCATTTCGCAACGCTTGATTGATGTCGTTTCCGTACGATGTAGCGACGCGGTCGAAGTCTGCCTCGACAAAAAGGACACACCAAGCCAGTCCGCCGAAGTCGGCGAGATGCTTTGTGTAGGGGCGTTGCTCAAGCAAAGGTCCTGACTCCGATTTTGGTTTGGTGTTCTCTAAAGCAGATTGCTTTCGTCTGCTGCAAGCGGCGACCGAGAGGATCATCAGTATTGCAACCGCCGAGGAGACGCGAAAAGTCGTTAACATAAACGATCTTAGTCGGATAACGTTTGCGATGACCGTGGTCGCCGCGAGCGATCATCCATTGTCAAACGGGCGGTTCGGCGACTCCGGTCCATCGCGTGGTTCTGCCGATTCCTCGGGTGTTACCACAGAATCATGCCGATCGATTGATCTGGGGACAATGAGCTCTTCGACGATCACTTGGCTTCCAACGATGGAAGTATTGTACTCTTGCATAAGCTTCCACTGGCGATAAATCGTCGACAAAAATTCGAGGTAGTGTAGTTTCTCACCACGAATGATGGGCAGGTTCGTTTCGTGATCTGGGTTTTCTGAGTATAGAAAGTAGGTCAAATAAATCGTGTCGTTGTAGGGAATAAGAAACGACGAAATATCGTCCGTTGTCGGTCCCCAATCAAAGCAGGTTCGTGATCGGTCATTGTGATAGTAGTAGAGATGCGCCTCTGGCAGATTCATGCCATCGATTGCAGGATCCGGTAAGAGCCAATCGATTGACTTGGCATAATATCGAACCGCATACTCCATGGCACAAGTGAACCCTGGGACATAGGCAATATTATCGCGAAGCGTAAGTGTTCGACCGCCGACAAAGATGTCCACTGTCAACGCGGATGACGTGTCGTGATCTTCATATGGCGATGTAGCGAACGCAAGCCGCGATTTGTCGCCGATTACATGCATAGACTCTCTTTGGCAGAACGGTAGACATCACGGGGAACGGACGGAAGACTTTCCACGTCAAAAACCTCGCAAGCCGTTCTCCCGTGCATGTCATGGTTCGTCGTTTGTACCCGGTGCATGACCACCTCGCGTACGCCGTCATTACCGCCCAAAGTGATCGCGTACGGACGGAGCCTTTCCGCGATCCCCGGGCCGTACCATGAATTTGGCAAACCAGAGCGACAATCCAGATACGAGGAGAGTGAACAGTGCGAATGGAATTGCGAATGGTTCGAGGTGAGAACGGTAGTCAGTCAGTACGAATGTGTATAGCCACATCAGGCCGAGAAGCAAACCGATTGTGCCGCCGACGCACAACAAAGCAACGATCGCCATCGGAAAACAGCCCAGTGCCTCGTGCTCGTGGTTAACCTTCTTGGACCGACTTGGGGCGTATGGATTCAGCATCAATATCGGCAATCCAATGATGCACTTAATTCGACGAACGGTACGGCATCACCGGGCGGGGAGAGTAAAGTTGTCCATTGCAAATCCGGCCGCAAGCCCCGCTCCGTGTGAATGCCATGGTTATCCGCAGCATTGAGTTCGTCCGGCCACAGGATGGTCGCAGTAGCAACAAGATACAGCATCGAGACGCAGCATGCCGCGAAGATCACGGCCGCAAGCGTCGCATAGTCCTCCGAATGGGACGGGCAATCCAGCGGCATCAACTTCGTGGATAGTGGAGTCAGCCGCGGCCGCCCATTTAAGAAGGAAGCGAACGTGTCGTGGTGTCACCTGACCCTCGGTGTCAAAACGAGGGCATAGAAACCGCCGCCAAGAACCACCAGTCACGATCGTCCCAAATTCGTTTCCAATCACGGTGGCGTAACGTGTCGCGGAAGGTAGCCCAAGCACATAGAGAACGTTGAAGCGTTTGTCTTCGGAAATGACGTGCAAGACGATGTCGAGCGAATCATTATCGGGAGCGACCCACCAAAGGTAGGCCCGATCGTCAACGTTGATTCGATTGCGACGCTTGGAGCTTACGGCCATGCTAGAGTTTCAGTCGGATAAC
>NZ_ANOG01000073.1 GCF_000346295.1 Rhodopirellula maiorica SM1
ATCGATCGGGTCGTGGTGTCAGAGTATTTGTCGTGGCATGGGTGTCGGTCGTTTGCTCTATTCGCGAATCTATGAATGGGCGGCACAGTCTCAGCTTCTGACGATCTGTGCCGAAATGAATCTTGATCCGCCCAATCACGAGTCCCTTCGCTTTCACGACAAAGCTGGCTTTGTCCAAATGGGGACGCGGCGGTTGGAAAACGGGAAATGTGTGTCGATGCAAATTCGCCCTACTATTAACGAATTGCAAAACGTATAGCAACACAAATCGGGGGGCGATTCGCCGCGAGGATGCAAGCGTTTGCGAATGAGTTAATAGCTCCGGGTAAGCTTTCTTTTTTCAGGTGCGCGCTGGACGTCCGACGTCTTGGAAAAATTGCGGGTCGACGGTCACCCGGCTGAAGTACCGGCAAAAAGATGGGGGACAAAAAGATGGAATGGCGGTGGTAGTAGGTAGTGGGTAGCCGAGATTGACGGTGCCTGCCTTCACCATGACACCTGCCGTCGCTTCGCGACTCGCACGTCGTAGCTTTACCCACGACTTACGTCGTGGGCTAAGTGATGGCGTCGCTACCGCGACTCAGGAATCGTTCCGCATTAAGTTCGTCGTTAGATTTATGTTGCGAATCATTTGAGAGAGAAAGTGTTTTCACCGTAGTGGACGAGGTTACGAGTCCCGTCGTGCCACTGTGTCGCGGGGACTCGTTGCCTCGTCCACTACCTTCAAAGCTGACGGTCGGCCTACGCCATTTCCAAAAAACTCTAGCGCAACGGCCAAAGCGTCACGGATGACTGTCACCGATTCGCTTGCAGTCGCGATTGCCGGCGTGTAGCCTTGAAGGACTCCCGCCTCTCGATCAATCCAGCCTCTGCTGACGAGTCCCTCCTCTTTTGCATCCTACCCTATGAAACATTTCATCGCGTTTGCCCTTTTGCTGTGCTCCGTTGCGGCGGTGTTTGGCTCGGTGTCCGTGTCCGCTGAAGACGTCCGCCATCGGCCGCTTAATGATCTGAACGGCTATTTTCCCTTCCATCCCCCAGCATCGCTGGAACAGTGGGAGACACGTAAGGAATACGTACGGCGGCAAATTCTCGTCGCGACCGGTCTTTGGCCGATGCCGACCAAAACGCCTCTGAATCCAGTCCTTCACGGTAAGATCCAACGTGATGGGTATACGGTCGAGAAGGTCTATTTCGAGAGCGCTCCGGGTTTGTTCGTCACGGGCAATCTGTACCGCCCGACCAACATCCAAGGCAAGGTGCCAGGAGTCATGCTGGCACACGGCCACCACAAGGATGCGCGGCTGGATATGACGCCGGAGGGCAAGTTGCGCGGTCTGATCGCCGACGGTGCCGAGCGTTTTGAGCGGGCCGGGCGTAGCACCTACCAATCACAGTGTCGCCAATTGGCGCTGATGGGCTGCGTGGTTTGGCAGTGGGACATGCTCGGCGATTCCGATTCGATTCAGCTTTCACGTGAGCTCGTCCATGGGTTTGCGAAACAGCGGCCGGAGATGAACACGACAAAACACTGGGGCCTGTTCAGCCCGCAAGCCGAGGCACATTGCCAGAATGTGATGGGACTGCAAACGCTCAATGCCGTACGTGGGCTCGACTTTCTGCTCAGTTTGCCGGAGGTCGATTCGGAACGTGTCGCCGTTACAGGCGCGAGCGGCGGTGGTACTCAGACGATGATTTTGGCGGCGATCGACGAACGCATTAAACTGTCGTTCCCGGTCGTCATGGTCAGCACCGCGATGCAGGGCGGCTGCACGTGCGAAAACGCGAGTCTGTTGCGAGTGAATACCGGCAATGTCGAATTCGCCGCCTTGGCTGCGCCACGGCCGCAAGGGATGAACACTGCGGACGACTGGACCAAAGAGATGGCTACTAAGGGATTCCCCGACTTACAACAGCTCTATGCGTTGTACGGCAAGAAGGGCGACGTCTTTTTGAAACGCGGCGAGCACTTTCCGCACAACTACAACGCGGTCACTCGCTCGGCCTTCTACACCTTCCTGAACAAACATTTTAAGCTTGGTTTCCAAACTCCGGTGATTGAGCACGATTTCGAACCGCTGCCGCCCGAGCAGCTCACTGTCTGGAACGACCAACATCCCGCCCCCAAGGCCGCCGATCCGGATTTCGAACGCAACTTGTTGGCGTGGTTCACCAACGACGCCGAGCAGCAACTCAGTGCAGCCGCCTCGACACCGGAAGGCTTGAAAAACGTCATCCTTCCGGCGGCGGAGGTGATCATCGGCCGCACCTACGCCAACGCAGGCGACGTGACATGGGAACTCGACGACGAGCAGGATCATGGCGACTACGTGCAACACACCGGCACGTTACTGAACAAAACTCACAGCGAAGAGGTGAATGTTGTCTGGCTGTGTCCAAAGCACCCCAGTGGTCGCGTCGTAATCTGGCTCGATGATTCTGGAAAGACCGCCGTTTGTAGCGACGACGGTAGTGTGAACCCTGCGGTGCAAACGCTGGTTCAAGCGGGCGTGACCGTGCTGGGCGCCGATCTGTTCCTACAAAATGGCAAAACGATGAAGCAGACTCGCGTCGTTGAGAATCCTCGTGAATTCGCTGGCTACACCTTCGGCTACAATCATGCCTTATTCGCCCAACGCACCCATGATGTATTGAGTATCGTCCGTTTTCTTCGTCACGCAGACTCGGGACCCTGCCCGAATCCTGATCTGAAAAGCGTTGCGATTGCCGGATGGCACCACAGCGGCCCCATTGCTGCGGTGGCTGGCGGGATTGCGGGAGATGCCATCGACCGCACCGCGATCGATACGAAAGGGTTTCGCTTTGGCCAAGTCTTGGATTATCGCGACCCCATGTTCTTGCCGGGTGGAGCAAAGTACCTCGATCTGCCCGGGCTGATCGCACTTCATGCACCACGTCCGCTATGGCTCGCTGGCGAAAGCCAAACGCCGGCAACGATCACCACCGCGTATCTCGCCGCTTCCGAGTCCGGTGCACTGGTGACTTTCATTGGCGATGCAGCACAAAAGCAAACCGCGGCAAGCGAGTGGCTGCTAAAGTAAGCATCATCCGGTACAATTGTCGCTGATCGCTCTGCGATCAGAACGATGGATCACGGGAGACGTCGA
>NZ_ANOG01000074.1 GCF_000346295.1 Rhodopirellula maiorica SM1
TAGGAAAACAATCTATCGAAGCGTCAGTTGTGACTTCGGATTCACAGCTGACGCTTTTTTTGGGATATCGGTTATTCTGTGTGTTCATTGACCCAAAATGAAACTGGAAAGGCAGACATAAAGCATGAGCTTCTCTGAGGATTTGGACCATCTGATTCGCACCGACGAGCCTCTCGCGCCATTGGTATGGCTTGGCATCGGTGGGCCCGCTCGTTTTTTCGCTGAACCGGTTGACGAAGCGGAACTGCAACGCGTTTACCGCGAAGCCACTGAGGCGGGACTAGCGATCCGCATCCTGGGCGGCGGCAGCAACGTGCTGGTACGAGAATCGGGCTTTGACGGCCTAGTTATCTCGCTGGCCGCGGCCGCCACCAGCGAATTGAAAATCCAAGACAATCGGCTGATCGCTGGTGCCGGTGCCAAACTGTCTCATGCCGTCATCAAGTCGGTCGGTGCGGGACTGGGCGGTCTAGAACATCTCGTCGGTATCCCCGGTTCGGTCGGTGGAGCGGTCGTTGGCAACGTTTCTAACGGCGGTCGTGATATTGGTTCGGTTGTCGAAACCATCACGGTGATCGAAAGCGATGGCACGACCCGCGAACTGAACCAACACGAAGCGGGCTTTTCGCACCGCAAAACGGCGTTGAACGGGCTGGGGGTATTGAAGGTCACCTTTGCCTTGGAACCACGCGATGTTTCCGCGTTGACCAAACGGATGCAAAAGCTGTGGATCAGCCGGAATGCGGACCGTCCAAGCGAACAACGCCGGATCGCGACTCCGTTTGTCGATCCAGATGGAATGCCAGCAAACACGCTGATCCAAAATTGCGGGCTCGCCGGCGTTCGCGAGGGCGATGTATCGCTCGATGCCAACCACCCGCAATACTTAATTGCCCACACTGGTGCCACCAGCGAACAATGCTTGCGTTTGATCGAACGAGTACGTGAACAAGTGTTGCTGCAAACCGGGATCGACTTGCAATTGAATCTGCAGATTTGGTAGAGATCTCAGGTTAGCTAGTCGCTTTACGATTGGCTTTAACTGGCTCCGCCCGCGTCCGCTCGGCGACGACGCTGGCGAACGCGAGGCATTTGGTAACGAATCACAATGGATTGTAAGAGGCAAGCACGGTGGCGATGAAATCAAATCGCGATGACCGCCCCCGCCCGATTCGCGATATGATTCGGCGGCTGATCGTGGCTCCTGCGTCGCTGTCCTTTATCTGGCCTGTGATGTTGATCGTAGGCGGATACGTCGCCTGGGATCGATGGGGTGCCGAGCATGTTGCCAGTAAGTTCTATGGGGTGCAGCTTGATCACATCCAAGTCACCGAGCCACCGGGTTACATTCGCACCGATATCCCCGCAACGGTGTTCCGCGATACCGCGCTAGACCAGCTGTCGCTTTTGGATGTCCAAGCCACTGCGAAAATCGCCTCGGCTTTTGCCACCCACCCGTGGGTTAGTCGGGTAATCAGCGTCCGCAAACTGCCCGGCGGTACCGTCGATGTGCATTTGGAATACCGACGCCCGGTGGCGATGGTACACGTCTTCAAACCCAATCAAGCCGATTCCGGAAGCTACTTTTTCCCAATCGATGGCACTGGGATCCTTTTACCGACCACCGAGTTCGCTCAATCCGAAACGCTTGACTACATTCATATCGAAGTCCCCGACGTCTACCCAACCGGCGTGGTAGGGGGGCCCTTTGGCGACCTTCGGGTCGAGGCGGCAGCTCGCTTGGCAGGCGTTTTATCGCCGGTGCGAGAACAGGCCAAAGTGCGTGCGATCGGGGTATATGGTGATTCCCGGCAAAATGCGGTGCCGCAGTTGGAAATCACGACCACCGACAATCGACGCTTGCTTTGGGGCAGCCCTCCGGGGCTGGAAGAGGGCGGCGAACGCACCGTGGAGATGAAACTGCACGCGCTGATGAGTGGCCAAGAGATTACCAATGGCGACCTGCGATTGGCCCGACGCACTCGGCTGGAATAAACCAGCCAAGCAACAGCTCCGTCACGCCACAGCCTGATTCGAGGGATTGCATGCCGCGGGGCGTGCCCCGCGGCAATCCATCGTTTCCGCCGAAGGTCTTAGCGACTTTCGCTACGGCGAGGGTCTCACGCTGGTGACCGATGAATCATGCGGTCGCGATTTTGACAATCCCATTTGCTGCAGATGTTGGCTCACCAAGATCCACTCGTTGGGGGTCAGCTGCGGTTTGGCCAACGACCAAAACTCGACGTCGTTGATCAACAACATCGCCAACGAACGAGGTGTATCCTCGACTCGCGGACGCAGCATCCGAATCGTTTCACTCAAACACGCTCGCTGTTCGAGTTCGAGATCCGTGCCTAGCTGCTGCTGAAGCATCGGAATGATGGGTGTCCCCCAGCGGAGTAATTCCTGCTGCGCCGAGATCCGCGTGCTTTGGCGTGGCGAGCGTAATTGCTCGACACAGCGAACGACTTCGGACACCGGGATCGCGGGCAGCCGATCGTAATGTCCGAGGACAGCAACATGAATCTGATCCGATAACTCGGCGATCGATTTCCCTCGCAATACCCGTGAGGTCAGGTCGGCGTAATGCAGGTCAAAGACTTCGGGATTTTGCAGCCGCACATGGAACAGTGTCGTTCCGATGTAGCTATCCAGCTGATCGCCCCGTTGAATCTCCCAGCGAATCGGCCCGAAGGCGGGCTGATTCAGTACACTCCGCTCTCCGGTGTGCATCAGCTCGGATTCAATCTTTACCTTGGTGGCATCATCAACGCTAAGCGTGATGTGCTGAAATGGCGACTCCGATAAGTCTGAATGAGAGAAAGAGGACTGCGGCGCCGGTGAATAAGAACGTAGCTGCCGGACCATCGGCTGCTGAAGGACGTAGTGCAGTGAAGGAATTCCGCGTTGCGCGGTGACGGTGATACTTTCGAATACCTCGTCGTCTTGACGTTGCTGAGCCCCGTTGCGGTGCAACATAGGATTGAGTCCGAGTCGACCCTGGATCAGCTGAAAGCGGACCACGCCGCTGGAAGAAAAGAATACGTCGCGTTCTGGCGACGCTCGACTCGTAGAAAGACGCTCAGCATCGAGCGGCCTTTGAGCAAAAGTCGCAACGTGAGAAACGGACAGGCCGAGTACAACGGCTAGCAGCGATCGCCACTTCATCCCTGAACCCTCAACTTTCCTCGGGTTCTTTCCCGAGCCTCGTAGTGTTAGCCACGAGTGGTGCAGGTAAGTCGAGTTGATTTGCACAGCAAGCCACGATGCCAGCTGCGAAATCCAACCGAACCTGACCCGCTATATGGGTGCATCTGGTATCAGTGAACGCGCATGGGCCGAACCTGGTCGGGCGCGGCCCGACGAGTCCATTGGCTATTATCGCCATAAATTCACTTTTTGTTAAAGAGATCTTTTTTTAAGCGGAGATTCGCCGCCGTAATCCTGCGATAACGGACAAAAGGGTTAATCCCCCCCGTGTATGAGCGTGACATGCTAGACTCGGCCCCCCCAACGCTGAAACAAAAAGCAAAACGCTCAACCGGAGAAAAAAGTTCGTTGCCTGCGAACTGGACAGCGCCTATCTTTCTTGCTGGAAGCCATGACGACATGCAGTCGTCTCTTGTGCAGTGGAGGCACAGCGGTAGGAAACAGGCGTGAAACACGCTTGTGCGGTCATACTCTCTGAGAAGTTGACCGGAAGTATCGGAATATTTGCATCGACCCATTCGCCACCTTTCGGCTTGGTCGGGTTAGCACGAATCTCCCGATTTTCCACCGCAACGTTTTTTTGACCGGGCACCCTTTGTGTCCTATATTCCCGTAGCTGTGTGGTCTGAGCGTCTTTGCACAGCTTCATCTAAACATCACCTCCCTGATGTTTAGGGGACCCTCCCGAACGATGCTCCACTGGATTTTGCTCGTATGAATCGGATCCCACAGGTCTATCGTCGCCAATCCGCTGGAACCTTTTTCAGCTTGATTGCTGCGGCATTGCTGCTCGGCTTTGCCACTCCCGTCTCGGCCCAGGTTGTCACCGAAGCGGAACAGTTTTCGGTTACGCCGGAACAACAAGCGGTACAGCAGGGACTTGAACTCGAGCAAGCTCGATTGTGGGCCGATGCCGTTCGTCACTACGAGGACGCTTCGAAAAAGCACCCCGGCAGCAAGTCGCTGTACCAACGATTGACGATTGCGAAGCTGCATTACGATGTCAACCGTCGTTACCAAGACACCAGCTATCTGCAGTCGGTGGACCGATTATCCCCAGAACAAGCTCTCGATTTGTATGCCGAGATCTTGGCCAATTTAC
>NZ_ANOG01000075.1 GCF_000346295.1 Rhodopirellula maiorica SM1
AGCCTGGTTTTCTACGAAACTCCGGCATGCTGATCTATGGCGATGTGCTGAAAGAATGGATACGGCGCTACCGTAAACAGTGGGACCAGGATGACTTGCATTTCCTGGTCGTGATGTTGCCAGGTTACGGAAACGTCCTGAAATCGTCCCCCAAAGTACCAAAGGATCACCCGGCAGCGCACTCGTGGGCCTGGATGCGGGAATCGCAGCTGAAGGCTTCCGAATTGCCAAATACCTCGGTTGCAAACACCATCGACTTGGGCGACATCAAGAATGTCCATCCAAAAGACAAGCTGCCGGTTGGACGGCGATTAGCGTTGCTCGCAGCACGTGACACACTCGGACAGAAGGTCGAAGCCCAAGGACCTGTTTACCAAAAGGTCGAGGCCAAGGACAACACGCTGGTCGTCCATTTCGAAAACGCCCAAGGCTTAAAAACAACCGATGGTTCCCCGCCAAAGGAGTTTTGGTTGGCCGATGACGATCAAAATTGGGTGCGAGCCGACGCGACGATCCAAGGACAGAGCGTGGTGCTGCAGTCCGCTGAGTTGGCAAAGCCCTTGTATGTTCGCTACGCCTTTGTCGGAAAGCCAGAAGTGAATCTGGTCAACGGCGCCGATCTGCCCGCGTTTCCATTTCGAACCGACCGTTTCGAACCTTAAAAAACAGCAAGCAGAGTCAGAAACAGCATCGTTTGACCCACAACCAGCACGAGATTAATGAAAAAGTTTACGATTCACATAGGTATCATCATCTGCATCGCAGCGTGTTCCCTCATGCGTGCGAACGCCGCTGCGGCCCAAGGCAACGCAAACAAGTTCAACTACAGCGAAGCGGCCGAGCTGCAGTCACTGAATCAAGCTCCGGAGCAACCTTTATCATTGTGGTATAACCGACCGGCCACTCATTGGGAAGAAGCGTTGCCGGTCGGTAATGGGCGGCTCGGAGCCATGGTTTATGGGGGTGTTTCCAAAGAGATCATTCAGCTGAACGAAGATTCGATCTGGGCCGGCCCGCCCATCCCTGTGGTGAAACAGGACGTCAGCAGTACGATCGATGAGGTGCGGCAGCTGCTGTTTGATAAGAAGTACACCGAGGCCCAGAAAAAGCAGCAGGCGATTTTGACCGGCCGTATCTCGCCACGAAGCTATCAGACGATGGGGGAACTGAACATTGATTTTGGTTCGGTAACGAAGGCGACTGCTTACCGCAGATCGCTGGATCTGGACACTGCGGTTACCACGACTCGTTACACCGCGGACGGTGTCAACTATACCCGAGAAGTGTTCTCAAGCCCGGTCGACGATGTCATTGCCATCAAGATCGCAGCGGACAAGCCAGGCGCCGTTTCGTTTAGTGCCCAAATCACTCGGCAGGGGATCTTTGCGACCCAAGCCGGCGGAAATGATACTGTGATCGCGACCGGCCAAGCCGCACACGGTAACAAACACTTGGGCGTCAAGTTCGCCACGCTGTATAAAGTCGTCGCACAAAACGGATCGACGCATGCCGACAACAATCGCTTGAGCGTCAAAGATGCGGACTCGGCAGTCATCTACATCGCGGCGGCAACGGATTACAACCGCGACGATACAGACCATCCATTCACCCATGATTTGATGGAAGTCTGCGACCGCACCCTCGCCGCGGCCAAGCAAAAGGGATACGACAAAATCAAAGCCGACACTTCGGCAGCGCACCAAGAGCTTTTCCGCAGAGTGGAGCTGAATCTTGGAACTCCATCCCCCAAACCAACCATCGCCCGATTGCAGGGGTATCAAAACGGAAAGATCGATCCCGATTTAGAAGCACTCTACTTTCAATACGGTAGATACCTGTTGATCTCGTCGTCGCGGCCGGGCTGCTTGCCTGCCAATCTGCAGGGTCTCTGGTGCAAAGATATGGCTGCACCCTGGAATAGCGACTACCACATTAATATCAATTTCCAGATGAACTACTGGCTCGCCGAAACAACGAATCTTTCGGAGTGTCATCTGCCATTCATGGCCTACATTGAACGACTGGTGCCCTCAGGCCAACAGACCGCCAAAGATCTGTATGGTTGCCGAGGTTTTCTAGCCGGACATGGATCGGATGTTTGGCATGGGACGGTTCCGTTTGGAAATGTCCAGTATGGACAATGGGTGGTCGGCGGTGCGTGGACGACCCAGCACTTCATGGAACATTACCGGTTCACCGGAGATCGAGAATTCCTAAAGAATCGGGCCTATCCGGTTTTGAAAGAAGCATCGCTGTTCTTTCTGGATTGGTTGGTCGAAGATCCGAAAACCGGAAAATTGGTTTCCGGCCCCAGCACTTCACCTGAGAACAAGTTCATCGATCCGGCCACCAACACGCCGTGCAATCTGACCATGGGTCCTGCGATGGATCAGCAGATCATCTGGGACGTATTCACCAACACGCTCGAGTCAGCGCAGATCCTTGGCGTGGAAGATGATTTCACTCGTGACGTTCAAGCCGCACTCGATCAGCTTGCTCTACCGCAAATCGGATCCGACGGACGATTGATGGAATGGACCGAGGAATTCAAGGAGCATGATCCCGGTCACCGCCATATTTCGCATCTGTTTGGTCTCTATCCCGGACGACAATACAACATCGACGACAACCCCGAAATGGTAGCGGCAGCCAGGAAAA
>NZ_ANOG01000076.1 GCF_000346295.1 Rhodopirellula maiorica SM1
GGATCCATTAATCGTCATTCCGCGATCGAGCGAGACTTGATCGAGTGCGTAGGTAATCGTGTCACCTGGATTTGGATCAACAGCATCGGCATCGTAGCTGACGGCATCACCCATTTGGATGGACTGTGTTGGTGGTGACGTGATGAACTGAGGTGGTGCATTTTCAAGAACCGGTAGCGTGAATTGCTGGCCGTCGTTTGCACCCATCGGATCAGTGGCATAAACCTTCACCACAAACGAGCCGGCGACCGTCGGTGTCCATGTAATCAGCCCGGTGCTGGAGTTGATGGCCAGATCGCCCATTGCCGCGGTCGGAACGGCGCTGGTGTCGAGCGAATAGGTAAGCGTGTCGCCTTCGGGATCGGTCGCTTTGACTTGATAGCTCCAGGCAAGGTGTCGGGAAGCCGGTCCGGTCGGCTGGCTGGTAATTTCGGGGGCTTGGTTGGGACGGACTGGTGCTGCGACGGTGACCGAAAACGACTGGGTGATGGCGGAGTTGATGCCATCACTCGCCGCGACTGTGACCGCATAAGTACCGACAGAATCTGGGGTCCAAGATACCAACCCTGTCGTGGGATGGATGGTCATTCCGACGGGTGATGATGACAATGAATAGGTGAGAGCATCGCCATCGGCGTCGACCGCACGAGCTGCGTATCGATAGAGTTCACCGGCGCGGACGACGGAAGGTGCGGCGGATACAAAAACGGGAGCCACATTGGAGGTTATCGGAGGATCGACGGCATTGACCGTAAACGATTGGGTAGCCGAAGCACCATGGGGATCGGTTACTTTGACTTCAAAGGATTGCGACGTTTCACTTGGTGCAGTCCACGTCAGGGTTCCCGTGGTGGAATTGAAGCTGATTTCGGCGGACGTTGCAGGGGACAACAACTCGTAGGTGAGCGTGCTAACCGAGTCATTCGTATCACTTGCGACAATGGTGTAGTTCCACGGCGAATCAACCATGGCTGGGCCGCTTGGTTTCGAAATGATCGCAGGAGCCACATTGCTGCGACCGACCGTCACGGTAAACGACTGGGTGGCGGTTCCACCATTACCATCATCGGCCGTCACCGAGACCGGGAAGTCGCCGGTCGTGGTCGGTTGCCACTGGATGCGGCCAGTGGCTGAGTTGATTGAGAGCCCGGCAGTGACCGAGGCAGAATCGAGTGCGTAGGTGAGCGTGTCATCATCGGCATCAGTCGCTTTGGCAACATAGGTCCACAATTGTCCAACGAGTACAGGACCTTGAGGTTGGCTGACAAATACTGGCGATTCATTGCTGCCGCCGGTGCTGGGCGGCGCGATCGATCCGAGCGTGAAGGTTTGGGGCGTTGTACCATCCGTATCGGTGGCGGAAAGCGTGACTATGATTGTCAAATCCGCATCGGTTGGTGTCCACGTGAGAGTGCGAGTGGTCGAATTGAAGCTAACCGATTCGGTGCCATTAGAACTACTCACAGCATCCAGTGCGTAAGTAATCGCATCACCTTGACTATCAATCGCGGCTAAGGTGTAATTCCAAGCCTGGTTTGAAACAGCAGGTCCCACGGGCGACGAGGTGATCCTCGGCGGCGTACCGGGCGGTGATACGATATCAAGAGTAAAGCTCTGTGTTCGTGTGCCGTCGATCCCGTCGGATACTTCAATGTCAAAATCGACGCTACTGGCACTGTCTGGCGTGAAGCTTAGCAAGCCGGTCTGTGGATCAATCGAGGCACCCGCAACCGGTTCGGCAAGTGCGTAGGTGAGGGGGTCACCGTTGGGGTCAAACGCTACGACTTGGTATTGGTAGGTGTTTCCACGAACTGCGGGACCTGTGGGGACGCTGGTGATTTCCGGTAGTGCTCCGACGCGAGATGACAACGCCGTGGCCGTGAAGGACTGGACCGTGCTTTCGTTGTCTTCATCGGTGACGACGATTCGGAATGTTTCGCTGCCCGGATTGGTAGGGTGCCAAGACAGCACGTTTCCGGTCAGTGTCACTTCGCTGTTGGAGGATGGTAATTCCAGTGCGAAGGTCAATTCGTTGTCATCACCATCTGGGTCATTCGCAAAAATGGTATAAGACCAAGCACTGGGGCTGCCCGCGTAGATTGGGCCTTGCGGAGAGGACGTGATCTGAGGCGGAAAACTTTCGACGACCGGTGCGATCACTGGCAAGACAAAGACTTGGGTGACACGACTTTCTCCATCGCTAAGGGAAAGCGTCACGGGATAGTCACCTTCGGCGGCAGGTGTCCAGTTGAGCGTGTATCCAGTGGAGGCATTGCCACTGAGAGTCATTCCGCGTGCTACCGACGTGGAGTCGAGTGTCAACGTCAAATCGTCAGCATCACCATCAGACACGTCGATCGCATACGAATACACTTCTCCAACATAGCCTGGAATTGGCGGTACGGTGTCGAATTGTGGCGGAGTGTTATTTCGAACCGCAAGCGTGAAGGATTGGGTTCGGCTGCCGTCACGATCATCCGACGCGGTAACATTAAGCGTGTAGTCGCCGACCGCGGTGGGGGTCCAAGTCACCGCGCCCGTTGTCGAATGAATAACGATGCCGCGTGCAAGCGATTCGTTATCGAGTGAGTAGGTTACCGAATCGCCGTCTGGGTCGGTCGCACTGGCATTGTATGTCCACGCAACGCCCACGGAAGCCGGCCCATGAGGCTGCGACGTAAATACAGGGGCGCTATTTTCCGCGACCGTTAGAAATACCTGGAACGGTTGAAGTGCGACGCCACCGTTGCCATCATCCACACGCAGAGTGACGTCAACATAAAAATTCTCGTCCTCTGCTGGATTCCAAGCCAGCGAGCCGGTTGCAGGGTCAATCGTCATCCCACGCGGACCGTAGGCCAGCGAATACGTCAATTCATCGCCATCGGCATCGAAGGCAGTCGGACGATACTGATAGGTGTTGCCCATCACTGCGGTCGTGATAGGCACCGATTGGAAGACGGGTTTGGCATTGCCGCCGGTCTTGGTGACAAAAGCAAAATCCAAGCCGCTGACTGTTTGGCCGCCGCTGAGTGTGCCGGTATGAACGCGAGTCGTCGGAACATTTAACGCCCAATCGGGTTGCTTGACGATTCCGATCGTGTATTCACCAATCGGCACGTTGGTGAACGAGTACTGCCCACTAGCGTTCGTCACCGCGTTGGTTTCGCCCGACTCCGGCTTGTTGTTGCGATTTGCATCCAGATAAACTGTCCATCCTGATAATGCGGGTTCACCACCATCGCGAATCCCATCGGCGTCTTGATCGTCGAAGACCGTTCCGCTGAGAGTTCCTGGCGTGGCATTGATCCACGCCAGATCACAAGTTTGCTCGTCGAACCAACCGTGCCCATCGTCAACACGTACGGTGACTTCGGTGGTGCCGGAGGTTCCTGATGTGGGAGTCCAATTGATGCTGCCTGTTTCCGCATCGATTGTCATCCCCGATGGAGCACTGGACAACGTGTACGCCAAGTCATCATCATCTGGATCGATGGCAACAAGGCCGTAGTGATACGCCACGCCGGCGGTCGCTGTGGTGATAGGGTCGGACAGGATATGCGGAGCCGAGTTGCCCTGGGCTGGCAGAACGCGGATCATAAAGGACTGTTCTGTGATGCCGCCGGCGCCCGAATCGTCAGCTTCGATCGTGATCAGATGGGTGCCAACTTGCGAGGCCGTTGGTGTCCAAGTGAGTTGTCCGCTGCGGTCGCCAGTGGATGCAACAGCGAGCCCCGCCACTGCGGTGGCCAGACTTAATGTGACTGTGTCGAAATCGGGATCAGAGACTGCGACATCGGCTTGGTACTCAGTGCCCACATAGGCCGTGGTTACGGGAACCGAGGTGAAAACAGGTGGCCGATTACCGGTCGATGCTTCGACGGACAACACAAATGATTGAAGTGTGCGAGCACCACGCCCATCGTCTGCTTGGATGGTGAGATTATGATTGCCGACATCGCCAGTGCTCGGATTCCAAGTGAGTGCTCCCGTTTGAGAATCGAGTGTGATGCCGGAGGGACCGGCAACAAGTGAATATTCGATTTCATCCTGATCTGCGTCGAAGGCAGTGACCGGATAGGAATACGGTGTTCCTGAGGTCACTGAAACAGGCGGGCTGCTGACAAACTCGGGGGCACGATTGAGTTGTCCTAATAGTACCAATTCATAGGTGAACGTTTCCCGGTTAGGATTGTCAAACTGAAGAATGCCCCGAAGAGTGGATTCACCGGGCTCTAGCGTATCACCGGTGACAAAAGAGCTAAAGTCAAAGTACGGAATCCCATCGGCGGTGATGCCTGCATATCCAGACGGAAACACCGTGGCCGAACTGATATTTTTCACACCCACTAGCAGTGGGTTATTGATGGCGTAGGTGCCCGAATTGGTGATCGAAAGCTCGGCATACAACTTGTTTGTTCGGAAGTCGAACGAAGTGATACCATAGTCGGCGTCGATAGTTGAGACATCGGACAGCGTGGACAAGTTGATTGGTCCACGAGACCTAGCAAAGATATCGAGCGTGAGAGTGGTGGTCGCTTGATTGCCAAGTGCGTCGATCGCCGTAAACGAATAAACCTGGTTTGCGGCTTCTACCGAGGTGGAGACGAAGAATTTACCATCGGCGTCTAATGCATCGACGGGCACTCCATCCATGTATACGGCGACGACAGGAACGCTGGGATCGGCGGCAGTCGCTTTTCCCGTGATCAGTATGCCCGATCCTGGCGTGTAGTCCGTAAACGGGGCAGGAGAGAGAATCTCGATGGCGGGTGCCGCCGCAATCCAAGTCTTCTCGGCAGTGGCAGTCAGGGAGCTAAACGTAGCCACGATTGAATCATCGCCAACATTGGTGCCTGTATAGAAAAACTCGGCTACCCCGAATGCGTTGGTAAAGGTCGATCCGGTGATAGAGTTGGCTCCAGAGACGACGAAGTCGACACGAACTCCTGCGATGCCGACACCATTGGCATCCTTGATGGTGGCTGAAACCGACTGCATCGAATTGACATACGCCGTTTGCTCCGGCGGAGTGAGGGCGAGCGTTTGTACGTCGGCGATGCGAGCAAGAGCAAGCCCACCGGGGTAACCATAGGAATCATCTGTGTTAAATCCATAGGTGTAAACGCCAAAGGGTGCGTCTGCTGATAAATGGTGCGATCCAGTAGTAACCGGAATGCTCGCACCCGAGTACCCCGTCATCCCAACTTGTTCAAAAGCAATCCCGGCATCGAGTGGCTGCCCATCTAATCTCAAGCTCGCGATCGCATCAGATGGAATTACAATGTTTAGAAAATTGTCGACAAATTGAGTCGAACTGTACCCTGTTGATGTGGCATTTACCGGAGTGCCAACCGTGTAGTTATCCAAGAACTGCTCTGTCGGAGCTATCATCATCATAAAAGGATCGCCGAGCGCGCCATCAAATGAGCTCCCGTGTGAATGCTGCGCCACCAAGATTGGCTGGCTACTTTCGATATGACTCACTGTCGTAAAAATGTCTTCATAGATTTCACCTGCGTCCAAGGTCGCGACAACGGTTCCATTGACTTGAATTACCGTGTCATCTTCGGAGGCAATCACACGAAACGTGTCCCCGTTTTGCCGGGCCGCTAAGGGGACTGAAATAAAGTCTTTCCCCCAAGTCGATGTAGGTGTCAATTGCTCGACGACGTAATCGCAATACGTTACGCCCTCGGGAATGTTGGCACACTCATGACCCGCGAACACTGCAACCGGTGCGTCAGCCTGCACGATCGAGCCGGAAAGATCCGCTGGGTAATCTGAGTTTCGCAGTTGATAAGTTTGGCCTGCATCCAGCTCGATCTGGTAAGAAACACCAGCTTGCCTGGCTCCCACTTGCGCTGTTGGGGTAATAGTGACTAACGTATTGTCCTCAGAAGCTACGATTGCGAACTGCGTACCGGCACCGATCCCCGAATTCTTCCAGCCGAGCACAACATATTTATCATCGAGAATGTCAACGGGCAGTCCTAGGTAAGCGTCCGACGTATAAGTAACCAAATTGAGCCCATAAACTGCGATCTCAACATCGGCAGTAATATGAATCCCTTTGTTTTCGATTTGGTCAATTGCAGTCCCTAAGTCAGCACCTTGAGGCAATGAGATCGCAGTGATTTGGTTTGCTTTAACTTCGAATGTAGTGGAAAAGCTGAGTCCTAGAATTTCAACATTTCCGATCGCATCGTCAGGCCCTGTTAAGAACAAGATCAAGTCTTGTTGATCGCCGGTTTGATAATTTGCCGGAAAAGTTAGCCAAAATTCGTCCCCTAGATTGTCTTTCGCACCCGAGAAACCATCATCGTCCATGATCGAACCGACGCCCGTACCATTCTCAACGATACTGTTGGTAGCGTCAGTAAGCACGAGTGAAAAGCGTTCACGACGTTCCGGTACCAAGTCGCCTATCACTGAAACCGTGACCGTCTGCGACAGTGGGTCGTTTGGGTAGAAAGTCAGTGTCCCGCTGGTGCTGATGTAGTCCTCACCCGCAAGAGCCGAATCGTCCTCCGTGGAATAGTTAACGGTGACTGGACTGGAATAGCCGCCATCCAGAGACACCGTGAACACGAAATCAGTGACCCCACTATTGCCCTCGTTCAACTTGACGTTGCTCACGGAAATCGATGGAAGACGAAATCCAAACGTGAAATCGTTACCTGTCCCACCTTCGTAACTAAAGGGTTGATTGATACCCGCGATGCCAGTGACATCACCTTCGTCGACATTGCTGAACTGACCGACGATGGCGTCGCTGCCGTCATTGTCAATCAAGTGAATCATGTTTGGCGGTGAGATCAAATAAGTGGTATCTAGGAAAAAGTCGCCATCCAGCGTAACCTTCCCTTTTACGGCCAATGAGTCGGCCTGATGGTTTGGCTGACTGGTTGCGTCCAGGTATAGCGAACCAGAAGACGTTTGTGTGAAATCACCATCGACGCTCAGCACTCCTAGTCCAGGTGCGAGTGTCATCTGTCCTTGATTGATCAAATCAGTACCAATCAAGCCAATACCTGATAGCGAACCTGCCTGGATGATCGCATCGCCAGTCGCGGTCAGTTGGCCACCATTGATCGTCGTGCTTCCTGCAGTCTGCGTATAGGAAATGCGAGTGTCCACAGTCCCACCGCTGCCACTCCCGCTGCCACTTCCTCCGCCATAGGGATCACCTCCATAAGGATCTCCACCATAAGGATCACTGGAAAGCTCGCCAGAGTAGCCGCTGATATTCAGTTCGCTTTGATACTCGATGATCACATCACCACTGGTCTCAAACTGCTTCTGCAGAACTAGCTTCCCAGAATTGATCGCTAAAGTTCCCTGGTTTTGAATCTCAGGGGCGACCTGAGTTGTGAGTGTGGTTTGGTTGGTAATTGTTCCTAAGTTTTCAATAATTGGCGGATGGGTGATAACACTCTCGTAGGTAAACGGGTCCGTAGTGCTAGCCGCACCGGTTGAGAGATAGCGAGTCCCTGCTCCACCGCCCGAAGTACTATTGGTAATCGTGAGTGTGCCGCTGGTTTCGTTGACGAATTTGATAATTCCCGCATCGTCGCCCAAGCCACCGCTTCCACT
>NZ_ANOG01000077.1 GCF_000346295.1 Rhodopirellula maiorica SM1
CTTTGAACCCGAGCAATCCACGCAGAGCACAACGCTTGCGATTGTCATCATTGATGCCATGCGCAAATTTCCAATAGGCGTCTTCATTGTTAGTTCTCGCAGCGACCTGCAGCGTGGCGATCGATTGAGGGTCCCAAGCATGTTTCTCGCCTTCGGCACGCCAGTGGTACTCACCCAGGTTGGGCAGCTGGGCTTGGCGATCGACGTTTCGATCGGGATAACCCAAGCGGTGGCGGCGGAGTGTTTCTTCGGCAAGGATGTCGAATGACACCCCTTGGATTCGGCTGGCCGTTCCCACGAAGCAGTTGGCGATGATCTCGTCCTTCAAACCGAGAGCCTCGAAGATCTGAGCTCCCTTGTAGCTTTGCAGCGTACTGATCCCCATCTTGGCCATCACCTTTAGCATGCCTTTGGCGACCCCCTTGCGGTACGCCGCGACGATCTTGTCGTCGTCGAGCGTCGAATCCATCAATCCGTCGCGGCGAGCTTGCCATAACGCCTCGAACGCCAAGTAGGGGTTGATCGCATCGGCACCGTAGCCGATCAGCAAACAGTGGTGATGCACCTCGCGTGCTTCGCCGGTTTCGATGACCAAACCGATCCGTGTTCGTTTGGCCTGTTTGACTAGGTGGTGGTGCACCGCACCGACAGCCAATAGGGCGCTAACGGGGACGCGGTCATGGCTGATCTCGCGATCGCTCAATACCACCAATTGGATTCCCGCGTCAGCCGCTTCTTCGGCTTCCTTGGCGATCCGATCGAGCGTCGCTTGCAGACCCGCCTTGCCTTCGCTGCGGTCAAACGTGATGTCAATCACGCGGCTATGCCAGCCTTCGTAATTGATGTGCTTTAGTGCTGCGATTTCTTCGTTGGTCAAAATCGGATGGTCAACGAGCAAGCGATGGCAATGTTCCGGGCTGGCGTCCAACAAGTTCTGCTCGGGACCGATGTAACATTCCAGCGACATGATCACTTCTTCGCGAATCGAATCGATCGCGGGGTTGGTGACCTGAGCAAACAATTGCTTGAAATAGTCATAGATCATCCGCGGCTTGTCACTTAAACAGGCCAACGCGCTGTCATTCCCCATCGATCCGACAGGGTCACGCAGTTGTTCGACCAACGGACGCAGCATGAAGCTGATGGTTTCAATCGTATAGCCGAACGCTTGCATCCGAGGGAGCAGGGTGTTGCTGTCGAAACCGTGTGGCTCGGATTCGGGATGCAAGTCCGCCAGCCGAATGCGGTTTTCTTTCAGCCAATCCCCGTATGGCATCTTCTTGGCGAACGAGCTCTTGAGTTCTTCGTCGGGGATCAGGCGGCCTTCGGCAAAGTCGACCAAGAACATCTTGCCCGGTTGCAAACGTCCTTTTTCTTTAACAATCGCTGGGTCCACCGGCAACACGCCGACTTCGCTTGCCATGATGACGCGGTCGTCATGGGTGATGTAGTAACGGCTTGGACGCAGCCCGTTTCGGTCCAACGTTGCACCAATGTATTTACCATCGGTAAATGCGATCGATGCCGGGCCATCCCAAGGTTCCATCAAGCACGAGAAGTACTCGTAGAAAGCACGTTTGTCTTCGGGCATCGTTTCATGCTTTTGCCACGCCTCGGGGACCATCATCATGATCGCTTCTTGCAGCGTGCGTCCGTTCATCAGCAAGAATTCAAGCACGTTGTCGAACGTTCCCGAATCGCTGCAATGAGGTTCGACCACAGGGAATAGCTTCTGCAGATCGTCGCCGAACAATTCGCTCTTCGCCGAACCTTGGCGAGCACGCATCCAGTTCGAGTTGCCTCGAAGCGTATTGATTTCGCCATTGTGGCTCATGAAACGTAGCGGTTGAGCACGGTCCCAACTGGGGAACGTGTTGGTCGAAAACCGGCTATGGACCATTGCCAAGTGAGTTTCAAAATCTTCGTCTTGCAGGTCGGGATAATACGGCAGCACCTGCGCCGGAGTGAGCATGCCCTTGTAAATGATCACTTTCGTGCTCAGTGAACAGATGTAGAACATCATCGCCTGCTTGAGCGACTCGTCGGCTCGAAGCTTGCTCGCCTGCTTGTGAATCATGTACAGCTTGCGATCAAACGCATCGTCGTTCAGCCCATCGCTAGCGCCGACGAACAGTTGTTCGATCACCGGCTCGCTGCGACGCGCGGTGGGACCCACGTCCGCCACGTCGCTCATTTGCGGCACGTCACGCCAACCGATCAGTTTTTGACCTGCATCGGCAATCAATTTTTCAACGGTTTCTTTACAGTATTTTCGCTCGGTCTCGTCTTTGGGCAAAAACACCAAACCGGCGGCGAATTGGCCCGCGGCGGGCAGATCGACGCCGAGGTCACGCTTGGCAACCTTCTTTAGAAAGGCGTGCGGCAATCCACACATGATGCCCGAGCCGTCACCGGTGTTGGGCTCGCAGCCGCACGCACCACGATGGTCCATTGCTTGCAGGATTTGGTCGGCGTCCAAGACAATTTGGTGACTCGGTTTGCCTTTGATGTGTGCGATGAAACCCACACCACACGAATCCTTCTCGTGGTTCGGGTCGTACAAGCCTTGCGCCGGTGGCAAATGGAATTCGGCAATCGCTTTCTCGGCAACCGCGTTGGGAGTCGGCTGTGTTTCTTGGATCAAATGATTCAGAGAAGAATTCTTATTTTCGGGTTGAAGCGTCATTTTCAGTCTTTCCATTTCGCTAGTAAAAATTTGGATGAAGCGTCCGAGCTACACCGGGAATCCCGGCGCCGCAGGCAAAACCGATCGACTAATTCGAAGCGTTTTGCAACTCGGGCGTATCAAGCGACAACCGAAGTGCCAGTCCTGGCGTCGGTTGCTGAGTTTTCCGCGGCATGCTTCCCGCTGCCGGATTTGCGTTTTCCCGTCTCAACCCTGCGACCAAGCAACAGCGACGTGTATTCACTTGCCGCTTTGCTCAGTTGTCCTCGTCGACGAAAAATAATTCCAAGCGGGCGTGTCATCCGAAGCCCGCGACAAGCTACTACTTTTAAGGATCCGTTGGCCGTCTCGCGACGCACCGCGGCTTCGGGAACAATCCCCACACCACGACTCGCCTGAATCGCACGGATCAATGAATCGGCGTTGTCGAATTCCATTCGAGTGTCAACCGAAACGCCTGCCTTCAAAAGGTACTGATCGATCTCCTTTCGCAGTGTCAAACCACGATCAAAGCCGATCAGTGCGATGCCTTCGAGAGCATCAAGAGAAAGGTTGGTTTGTGATGCAAACCGATGCTCCGACGAGCACACCAATCGCATCGGTTCCTGCTGCCACATCACGCTTTGTAATGTCTTGTTGTTGCGTGGAAAGCTGACCAAGCCGAAGTCAACCTCGCCATCGGTCGTCATTTCGACGACCTTTTCGACCGATCCGAATTCGAGCTTGACGTCGACTTCCGGATGCAAGGCCGCGAACTCCTCACTCGCTTCGGGCAGATAGCTGAGACCCACCGAATAGATGGTGCCGATCTTTAACTGACCACTCAGCTTGCCGCCGATGGAAACGACCTCGGTTTCCAATTGTTGCAATTGACGCAGAATATTGCGGAGCCCCCGCACATAGGTTTGACCCGCTGCGGTCAACACAAGCGGCCGCTTCGATCGATCGATCAGCTGCACCTGTAACGAATCTTCAAGTTGTTGCATCGCCTGGCTGACCGCACTCTGAGTCAAATCGTGCTCCGCCGCAGCTTTGGAAAAGCTGCGTTCGTCGGCAACGCTACAGAACAACTCGAGATTTCGGACGTGCAATATTCGATTCGTGCTAAATAAGTATTCCTAATAGTGTGGCTTCCCTGTGGCAGCCGATTTAATGCAAGGTAGATCGCCTGCCCCCTTTCGTCAAGACAGTCACCCACTTACCTCGCCCCTTAGCAGCGTCGCAGCGGTCATTGACCGGGCGATTGACGCCAGCGGGCGTAGCGGACCGGAATCAGATAGGTGTACACAATGGTGATGATTCCGCCGCTAAGGAGCGACCAGGGCATCCAGTCTTTCGGTCGGAACACTTTGGCGGAATTCGCAGGAGCCCCGGTGGGGTCGACAAAACTGACCGCATTGGCCGGTTCGCCCTGATAGATCGTGGCAGAATCGATAAATAGAAATTCAATGCCAACGATGACCGCCATGATTCCAAGTGCGATGAACAGGGAACGCCACATAACCACTCTGTCCGTTTTAGAGGATTCGAAGTACATCGAACCTTTTCGTCATCGCCGAGACGCAGCCATCAATGATATCAAAACCGACTCTACAACCCGCTCCTCCCGAAAGTCTTTCCCAAACCCATCTCACGAGGAATCTTTGATTTCCAATACGCTGCTTGCAGAAAGAAGATGCCGTTACTGGAGACGCGATCGTAATCGAGTCGCTCGATCGACTGCCGGAGTGTCTGCTGCTGCGACTCGGAAAGCGAGGCGTTTGCAACGAGTTGTGCCAACGCGGCTTCGCCACTTTCGCGAATGCAGTACCAGATTGGGCGATAGCTGCCAGTCGAGGAGATGCCTTCTCCTGTTCGCCAGTCCGTGCACAGCCGCGTCAGGTCGAGTTGCTTGGCTCGGCGCTCGGCTGCGGTAGCTCGGTCGGCACACCGCTGAGCCACCGTGGTCATCACCTCATGCATCTGCTGTTTCAGCTGTGGATCGGGTTCCATTTGCCAAAGCAGGTCCAGTGAGATCTGCATCTGCAAAAACGCGTAAGTGGGTTGGCCGCTTTCGACAGCAAATGATTGTTTCACCGCATCGGCGATATAGTGTCGCCACAACTCGTGATACGAAGGCTTGCCGGTGATGTCCCACGCCGCCGCGTAGATCATCGGCAGCCGTGCGGCTTCATGCCCCTTTACATTCCACATTCGGCTGATCCCTCGCGTGTCGCGACTCCCATCGGCACGCAGCAAATCGTAATCGTTCTCGGCGGTCACATTGCGAATCATGCGGTTGGCGATCGCGGCAACGATCACGCGGATCTCTTGCAGAGTATCCTCGCTGCACAGCGGACTGTTCGCGTAGTGCCACAATCCGTGCACGGCATGCGTGTATTGGTCGCGGGACGAGTTCATGTAGATGCTCTTCAGGTCCTCGTGACACACGCCGCGGGCGAGAAAGCCTTTGTCGCCATATGCAGTCGCGCACAACTGGATGCCCTTGAAAACATGATAAGCTCGCTGCCGAAGCGATTCTTCCTTTGTGACTTCGTAGCGATCGATGATCATTGACAACATCACTCCGGCCGAGATCATGCAATCTTCCATCCCTGTGCCGTAGCCGCATTCGTTTGGAAATTGCCGCTGCACCTCTTCGGCTGTAGGTAAATGAGAAAGACTGTTGCCGTCTTCGTAGCGAGTCAGATAGTCATAGAACAAATGTGTGTCTTCGCGATAAAACCGCGACCATGTCACCTCCCAAGCTCGATCGATCGGATTAGGCGTTTCCGCGTTTGCGGCACCCGCGGAAGAGAGAACCAGGATCGTCAGCGTCAAAACGTTAGCGATGCGGAAGGAAGTCATAAGCCGGGGAGAGTTGAAGGAACAAGGGGGGAGCGGACAACGCCACGCGTGTCCGACACCGTTTTTAGCGGAGCAGGATGTACATCGTGTTGGGGGGCAGTTTCAGACTTAGGCCGTCGGCGCTCTTTTGAACTGCCAGCTCGCCGGTGGCGATTCCGTTGGCGTCGAGCGACGTCGCTTGGCTGAGTCTGAAATTGGCCAAGGCGATTTCGGCGGAGATGTTTTCAATGTTCCAGGGGCTGCTGCCAAGATTGACGATTCGCTGTGACTTGCCAGCGTTGGCGGGTTCTGTTTTCCAACCATGCGGCCGTGCGACGGTGCCGACTTGCAGTAGCACTTGCTTGGATTCGGCGAGGTCCGCACCGTCCATCGATACAGCCAATACGGTGGCGTAGTCGTTGTCACATCGCAGTGTGAGTGTGTCGAGTTTGAGTGTTTCTGCGGCAGCCAGATTGCCCGTGGCGCCTTGGGACTTGGCCGCGTTGAGCGTGCAGTAGCCGTCGCCATAGTTCCAGTTCAGCTCACCCGTGATACTGCGGACGCTTCGTTTCTCAGGATCAATCAGCGACGAAATATCAGCGAGTCGCGTTTCGCCGCGGTCAAATGCAACTTCGACGGGACCGGCTAGGTAAGCCAGCGGGGTGATCGTCCCTTGCCGAGCGGCGTCGGCGCTCGCAGATCGCGACTGCGTGTCTCGATTAGGATCAAAACCTGATTCTTCGGGCAACAGCGGCGGTTTGCGATTGAAGACATCATCCAGCTTGCGGCTTTCGACCAACGCCGGTTTACCCTCTTGGATGTAACCTTGGCGAAACATCATCGCGGCGGCGGGAA
>NZ_ANOG01000078.1 GCF_000346295.1 Rhodopirellula maiorica SM1
CAGGAACGACTCGATGAGTTCCTGCAGGTCTATGCGGTCGAGAAGACCAAGATCGAAGCTCGACGCAACGGCTACTCGGTGACCGAGCAGTCGCTTAAGGACGGTTCCATCAAGCTTTCTCTGACTTCAGGAGCCGGCTGATGAAAACGATCGAAGTGATTGTCGCCCGTGACGGCTCGTCGCGCGTCGAAACCAATGGCTTTAGCGGCAGCAGTTGCCGGCAAGCGAGCGAGTTTCTCGAACAGGCTCTTGGCTCGCGGCAAAACGAGCGGCTTAAATCTGACTTCTATCAAACCGAAGTCACCGATAACCAACAAGCCCGGCAGCAGCACTGAAACGCTCGCCGGGCTTTTCTTTTGTCCATTCTTAACTCAAGAACAGGGAGACCAGTGTATGACACTGACTCAACGTATGCGTGAACTCGTCGATGCTTGCTTCACCGGCATCTGGATCGAGTCGCATGAACACGAAGACGCAATCGGTGAGCTGGCACGATTGTGTGGTG